>DASVVF010000826.1:0-6275 GCA_036386695.1 Catenuloplanes sp.
GACCTGTCGCAGAAGATCACCGTGGATGCCCAGGGGGAGATCCTGGAGTTGAAGAACACGGTCAACACGATGGTGGACCAGTTGTCGTCGTTCGCCGACGAGGTGACCCGGGTGGCCCGGGAGGTCGGCTCGGAGGGCAAGCTCGGTGGGCAGGCGCAGGTGAAGGGGGTCTCCGGCACCTGGCGGGACCTCACCGAGAACGTCAACCAGCTCGCCTCCACGTTGACCACCCAGCTGCGGGCGATCGCCCAGGTGTCCACCTCGGTGACCCGCGGCGACCTCACCCAGCGCATCGCCGTCGAGGCGCAGGGCGAGGTGGCCGAGCTCAAGGACAACATCAACCAGATGATCGTGACGCTGCGGGAGACCACCAAGGCCAACGCCGAGCAGGGCTGGCTGGACTCCAACCTGGCCCGGATCGGCGGCCTGCTGCAGGGCCAGCGTGACCTCGGTGAGGTCTGCCGGATGATCATGAGTGAGGTCACCTCGCTGGTCGACGCCCAGCTCGGAGCGTTCTTCCTGATCGACCACGACGAGGCCGTGATGCGGCTGCGGCTGGCCGCCTCGTACGGCTACGTGGCCCGGCACCACGAGGTGACCTTCGGGCCGGGCGAGGGCCTGGTCGGGCAGACGGCGGTGTCCCGGCGCACGATCCGGGTCAACGCCGGGCACGCCGGGGCGCTGACCATGCGTTCCGGCCTGATGTCGATGTCACCGAACGACCTGGTGGTGCTGCCGATCCTGTTCGAGGGCGAGATGCTCGGGGTGATCGAGTTCGCGTCGGTGTCGGCGTTCTCACCGCTGCACCTGACCTTCCTTGAGCGGCTGGTCGCGACCATCGGGATCGCGTTGAACACCATCCAGGCCAACCGGCGCACCGAGGAACTCCTGGCCCAGTCCCAGCGCCTCGCGCACGAGCTGCAGGAACAGTCCGCCGAGCTGCAACGGACCAACGCCGAGCTGGAGGACAAGGCCAAGCTCCTCTCCGAGCAGAAGGGCAACATCGAGACGAAGAACCGGGAGATCGAGATGGCCCGGCTCGGCCTGGAGGAGAAGGCGCAGCAGCTGTCCCGGGCATCGGCGTACAAGTCGGAGTTCCTGGCCAACATGAGCCATGAGCTGCGTACGCCGCTCAACTCGCTGCTGCTGCTGGCCCGGCTGCTCGCCGACAACTCCGAGCAGAACCTGACCGCCAAGCAGATCGAGTTCGCCCGGACGATCCACAGCGCCGGCTCCGACCTGCTCTCGCTGATCGACGACATCCTCGACCTGTCGAAGATCGAGGCGGGGCGGATGGACGTCCAGTCGACCGAGGTGCCCTTCGTCGACGTGCGCGGCTACGTCGGGCAGGCGTTCGCGCCGCAGGCCGAGGAGAAGGGCCTGCGCTTCACCGTCGAGGTGTCGCCGGAGCTGCCACCGTCGATCGTCACCGACGCCCAGCGGCTGCAGCAGATCCTGCGCAACCTGCTCTCCAACGCGGTGAAGTTCACCGACTCCGGGTCGGTCACCCTGCACATCGGGCCGGCGGCCAGCGACTCGTACTTCGACACGCCCACCCTGGCCACCGCCCGGCGGGTGGTCGCCTTCACGGTCAGCGACACCGGGATCGGGATCTCCGACGACAAGCTGTCGTTGATCTTCGAGGCGTTCCAGCAGGCCGACGGCACCACCAGCCGCAAGTACGGCGGCACCGGCCTGGGGCTGTCGATCAGCCGGGAGTTCGCCACGCTGCTCGGCGGCACGATCACGGTCGCCTCGACGCCGGGCGTCGGATCGACCTTCACTCTGCTGCTGCCTGATGTGCTGACCCCGGACACCATCGCCGCGCCGCCGCCGGTGCTGGTGCCGGTGCGTCCCGAGCTGCCGATGCTGCGCCCCGACGTGGAGCTGGAACGCACCGTGACGCCGGCCAGCCGGCTGCTGGACGGCGCGACGGTCCTGATCATCGACGACGACGTCCGTAACGTGTTCGCGTTGACCAGCGCACTGGAGCTGCATGGCATGCGGGTGATCTACTCGGACAACGGCGCCGAGGGCGTGCGCCTGCTGGCCGAACACCCGGAGGTCGACATCGTGCTGATGGACGCCATGATGCCGGACCAGGACGGGTACGAGACCACGCGCGGGATCCGGCGCAACCACCGCTTCGCCGACCTGCCGGTGGTGTTCCTGACCGCCAAGGCGATGCCCGGTGACCGCGAGTCTGCGTTGGCGGCCGGGGCGAGCGACTACATCACCAAGCCGGTGGACCTGGACGAGCTGATCGAGCTGATGGCGCGCTGGGTCAACGGGGAGAGCGGGGGGAGCCGGCGTGGCTGACGTGGCGAAGGCGCTGCTGGTGGACGACCGGCGGGACAATCTGTTGGCGCTGGAGGCGATCCTGCAGGGCCTGCCCGTGCAGGCGGTGGCGGTGGAGAGCGGCGAGGCCGCGTTGAAGCAGCTGCTGGTCGACGACTTCGCGGTGATCCTGCTCGACGCCCAGATGCCCGACATGGACGGTTTCGAGACGGCCAGTCACATCAAGCGCCGGGAACGCACCCGGCACGTGCCGATCCTCTTCCTCACCGCCGCCGACCGGGACGCCCAGTTGGCGCTGCGCGGGTACGCGGTCGGCGCGGTGGACTACCTGACGAAGCCGTTCGACCCGTGGGTGCTGCGGGCCAAGGTGTCGATCTTCGTTGACCTGTGGACGAAGACCCGGCAGCTGCAGGCGCAGGCCGAGGCGGTCCGGCAACGGGAGTTGCAGTGGCGCAAGCTGACCGACGCGGTGGACAACGCCGCCGTGCTGCTGCGCACCGCGCCGGACGACGCGGCGGTGGTCGAACGGGCGCTGGAGGTGCTCGAAGAGGCCCGCTGGGGCTGAGTGGCCCGGCGGGGGCGGCCCGGCGGGGGCAGCCCGGCGGGGGACCCTCAGGCGGTGGGTGACTGGTTGCGGATCATCAGGGCCGAGCGTAGGCCGGTGATGTCGAGCACCCGTTGCAGGAAGTCGCCCACGTTCGCCAGCACCAGCACCGACTGGGCGTGACTGGTCTTGCGGCTGAGCACGACCAGCGTGCCCAGGCCCTGCGAGTCACAGAACGTGATCCCGGACATGTCCAGCACGATGCGCGGTGGCGGGTCGGCGAGGAGGTCGTTGATGACGTTCGACAGCCGCACTACGGTGAGCATGTCGATCTCTCCGGCGAGGTTGAGCATCACCTCGCCGGAGGCGTGCTGCACCGAGATGGACAGCTCCGGACGCTCCACCTCACAAGCCTATCGCGATCTCTTTTCGCCGGCCTCCCGGCGGGTCCGGCGCGCGGGTGCGGTTAGCTGAACGTGACGTGGGCAACGCCTTCTCAGGGCGGCTGCCGTACCAGTGGCCAGCGCTGACAGAATAGGCGGACCGTGACCCTCTCCGAACCGACCGGCGGCGACCGATACCCGGCCGACGCGCCGGCCTCCCAGGCCCTGTTCGACCGCGCCCTGACCCTCGTGCCGGGCGGGGTGAACTCGCCCGTGCGCGCGTTCGGGGCGGTGGGCGGCAGTCCCCGGTTCATGGTGCGCGGCGAGGGGCCGTGGCTGTTCGACGCCGACGGCCGCCGCTACGCCGACCTGGTCTGTTCGTGGGGTCCGCTGATCGCCGGCCATGCCCACCCCGAGGTGGTCGCGGCGGTGCAGCGGGCCACCGCCGCCGGCACCAGCTTCGGTACGCCCACCCCCGGCGAGGTCGACCTGGCCGCGGAGATCGTCGCCCGGACCGCGGTCGAGCAGGTCCGCCTGGTCAACTCGGGTACCGAGGCGACCATGTCGGCGATCCGGCTGGCCCGTGGGTTCACCGGGCGTCCCAAGATTGTCAAGTTCGCCGGCTGCTACCACGGGCACGTCGACGCCCTGCTGGCCGCGGCGGGCTCCGGGGTGGCCACCTTCGGCCTGCCCGACTCCCCTGGCGTCACCGGGGCGGCGGCCAGCGAGACCATCGTGCTGCCGTACAACGACGTGGCCGCGGTCGAGGCGGCGTTCGCCCAGGACGGCGACCAGATCGCCGCGGTGATCACCGAGGCGGCGCCGGGCAACATGGGCGTGGTGCCGCCGCGGGCCGGGTTCAACGCCCGGCTCGCCGAGATCGCCCACGCGCACGGCGGGCTGCTCGTCGTCGACGAGGTGATGACCGGCTTCCGGGTGTCCCGGGGTGGCTGGGCCGCCCTGGAACCCGTCGACGCGGACCTGCTCACCTTCGGCAAGGTGATGGGCGGTGGGCTGCCGGCGGCCGCCTTCGGCGGGCGCGCGGAGATCATGGCGCGGCTGGCCCCCGCCGGACCGGTCTACCAGGCCGGCACCCTCTCCGGAAACCCGCTGGCCTGCGCGGCCGGGCTGGCCACCCTGCGACTGGCCGACCAGGCACTGTACCGGCGGCTGGACGACACCGCCGCCACGATCGGAAAGCTGGCCGCCGACGCGCTGACCGCCGCCGGGGTGCCGCACCGGCTGCAGTACGCCGGCAACATGTTCTCGGTGTTCTTCACCGACGTCGAGGTGGTCGACTACGCCACCGCGAAGACCCAGGACACCGCCGCGTTCAAGGCGTTCTTCCACGAGATGCTGGCCCGTGGGGTGTACCTGCCGCCGAGCGCGTACGAGTCGTGGTTCGTCTCCACCGCGATCGACGACGCCGTGCTCGACCAGATCGCCGCCGCCCTGCCCGCCGCCGCCCGGGCCGCGGCCGGTGCCGCCGACGGGCGGTCCGGCTGATGACCACGACCGTGGTGCATGTGCTCCGGCACGGCGAAGTGCACAACCCCGGCAAGATCCTCTACGGTCGGCTGCCCGGCTTCCGGCTCTCCGAGTTGGGCCGGCAGATGGCCAAGGCGGCGGCGTCCACCCTGGCGGACCGGGACATCACCCACGTGGTGGCCAGTCCGCTGGAGCGGGCGCGGGAGACCGCCGAGCCGTTCGCGGCCCAGTTCAAACTGCCGGTCGCGGTCGACGACCGGCTGATCGAGAGCGCCAACTGGTTCGAGGGCCGGCAGGTGTCCGTCGGCGACGGCTCGTTCCGGGACCCGCGTAACTGGTGGGTGCTGCGCGACCCGGTCACCCCGTCCTGGGGTGAGCCGTACACGGACATCGCGCACCGGATGTTCGGGGCGCTGGAGGCCGCCCGGCAGGCCGCCGAGGGGCACGAGGCGGTCTGCGTCTCCCACCAGCTGCCGATCTGGACGCTGCGCCGGTACCTGGAACGAAAGCGGCTCTGGCACGACCCGCGCCGGCGGCAGTGCGGGCTGGCCAGCCTGACCTCGTTCCACTTCGACGGCACCCGGCTGGTCGGGATCGCGTACTCGGAACCCGCCGCCCACCTGGTCGCGTTGTCCCCGAGCGCCCGGACGGCAAAGGGGGCGTGATGGCCCGGGGATTGCGCGCCGTCGCCGCCGCCGCCCTGGTGGCGGGCGCCCTGGCCGGTTGCGGCGGGCCCGACTGGCAGCAGCGGTGCCCGGCCGACGCGAACGCGGTGCTGCACTGCCCGGCCGATGACCGGCCGCCGCCGGTGGCGCTGGGCGGTGAGCTGCTCGACGGGCGGGCGTACGACCTCACCGCCGACCGCGGCAAGGTGGTCGTGGTCAACTTCTGGGGGTCCTGGTGCGCCCCGTGCCGGGCCGAGGCCGAGGACCTGGAGCAGACCTACCGGGCCACCCGTGATGCCGGGGTGGCGTTCCTCGGGGTGAACAGCCGCGACGACCGGGACAAGGCCAAGGCGTTCGAGCAGGGGCAGCTGAGCTACCCGAGCCTGTTCGACCCGGGGGAACGGGTGGGGCTCAAGTTCGCGGTGCCGCCCAGCGGCATCCCCACCACGATCATTCTGGACCGGGCCGGCCGGATCGCCGTGGCCATCCGGCGCTCGACCACGCTCGACGAACTGAGGCCCCTGGTGCAGCGGGTCGCGGCCGAGTCGCCGCCGCCCGCCGGGACCCGCTGATGGGTGCGACCTTCGCCCAGATAGCCAGCGCCGGGCCGCTGCTGCTGGCGGTTGGGGTGGCCCTGATCGCCGGCCTGGTCAGCTTCCTGTCGCCGTGCGTGCTGCCCCTGGTGCCGGGCTATCTGTCGTACGTCACCGGCCTGGCCGGCGCCGACCTGGACGCCGCCCTCGGCGACCGGGACGGCCCCCCGGGCGCCGGGCCGGGGGGCGCTGGGCCGGGGGGCGCTGGGCCGGGGGGCGCCGGGCCGGGGGGCGCCGGTGTCGCGGTGGCGGTCGCGCCGGTGGCGGTCGCCCGGGGCCGGGGCGGGCGACGCCGGGTGCTGGC
>DASVVF010000827.1:0-11201 GCA_036386695.1 Catenuloplanes sp.
GCTGGCCGACGAGCGCGACGCCCGGGCCAACGAGCGGGACCGGCTGGCCGACGAGCGCGACCGGGTCAACGACCCCCAACGGCTGGCCGACGAACCCTATCGGGTGACCCACCCTCAACGTCCGCCCGGCGATCACGACCGGGCTGCGGAGCGGCTGGCCGGGGAACGGGACCGGCTGGACGACGAGCTGCTCGCCGGCGAACGGGACCGGATGGACCAGGAAATGCTGGGCCGGGTCCCCCACCAGCGGGTGGGCGGGCAGGTCCGGGGCAGGGACGCCAGCCCGCTGCCGCAACCGCAGCGGCCGGCCACCCCCGACCGGACCCGGGCGGAGCAACCACCGCCGCGGCGGAGTTGCCGGTCCACGGATGATCCTGGGTCCTGACGGCCCACCGGTACCCGCGCCGGCGGCCGGTCGTGCCGACCCTCGGGGCGCGCGCAGGATCGGCGGGGGCTCCGATGTCCACGGTCGGGACCGTGATGGAGGTCCGCCGGCGACGCTCAACCGACCGGCCGGGGTATACGCTTGGCCGATCCGATGGTCCTGTCCGTCGGCCGCGCCTGCGCCGGCCACACTCCCGACGTTTCCGCCTCCACGTCAGTGTGTACGGGAGCCCGGCCATGCAGCGGATAGTTGAACCGCCCCCGGCCCGTCGGCGACCGCGTGGGCGATCCCGCTTTCGGGCGGTGCGGCCACCGTGGACCGGCGACGTCCGCGACCTTGGCCACTGTGGCGGTGAATGACGACCGGGTGGTGCGGGTCTGGACGCAGGTCGCCCAGCAGTCCCGGGGCGCCACCGTCTCGGTGGCGCACGTCTGCGCCGCGGCGGTCGCCGACGTGGGGGTCGACGGGGCGGGCGTGACGGTGATGGCGAGCCCGGCCGCCCGCGACACGGTGCACGCCACCGACGCTGTCGCGAGCGAGTTGGAACAACTGCAGATCACCTTGGGCCAGGGACCGTGCCTGGACACGTTCGCCGACGGCGGGCCCGTGTTGGCGGTCGACCTGCGCGCCCGGGACTACCAGACCCGGTGGCCGGCCTTCGCGCCGGCGGCGCTGCGCAGCGGCGCCGGCGCGGTGTTCGCGCTTCCGCTCCAGGTGGGCGCCATCCGGTTGGGCGCGATGGACCTGTACCGCCGGCGTCCCGGCGAGCTGCGCCAGCCGCAACTCGCCGACGCGTTGGCGTACGCCGAGGCGGTGTGCATGTTGCTGCTCGACATGGCCGGCGGAGCGCCGCCCGGGACCGCCGAGTCGGCGCGGCGGCGCGACGATCCCACCGCCCACCAGGCGGTGGTGCACCAGGCCACCGGCATGGTGCTGGTGCAACTCGGGGTCAGCGCCGACGCTGCCCTCGTCCGGCTCCGGGCCCACGCGTTCGCCCAGGACCGGCCGCTCGCGGCGGTGGCACGCGACGTGGTCGAGCGGCGGCTGCGTTTCAAACCCGACCCACCCGGCGGCCACCCGAGATGAGCGACGTGACCGCAGGCACGACAGCGTGGACGAGAGGTGGGTAACGATGAATGAGCGGCTGCTGGCTGAGGTGTTCGTCGAGTTGGCCGATACGTTGGTCGACGACTTCGACCTGATGGAGTTCCTGCACCGGTTGACCGTCCGCTGCGCCGAGGTCCTGGGTGTGGCGGCGGCCGGCCTGCTGCTGGCTGACCAACGCGGTGCGCTGCGGTTGGTGGCGGCGTCCACGGAACGGACCCGGTTGCTGGAGCTGATCCAGTTGCAGACCGATCAGGGCCCGTGCCCGGAGTCCTTCCACACCGGCCGGCCGGTCGCGGTGGCGGACCTGTCCGACGCCGCGACCCGCTGGCCCGCCTTCGTCTCCGCGGCCCGGCAGATCGGATACGCCTCCGTCCACGCGTTGCCGATGCGGCGGCGGGCGGACGTCATCGGAACGCTCAACCTGTTCAGTACCCGCGTCGGCGCGCTGGACGACCACACGATCCAACTCGGACAGGCCCTGGCCGATGTGGCGACCATCGGGCTGCTCCAGGCCCGGGCCATCCGCGATCGCGACACCCTGGCCGAGCAACTGCAGACGGCGCTGAACACCCGGATCGTCATCGAGCAGGCCAAGGGAGTGATCGCGGAACGCCGCCAGGTGGACATGGACCAGGCCTTCGACGTGCTCCGCAATTCCGCCCGCAACGGCAACCGCCGGCTGTCCGACCTGGCCCGTGCCGTGGTGGAGGGCTCAGCGATCCTCTGAGCCGCCCGGCGCCGACCCGGGCGCGGTCTCACGCCGTGACCGCGTCGACCGCCTTCTTCAGTGCGGAGGGCTGCGCCGGCGAACGGGGCGCCTTCTCGCGCATCTCGTTCATGCGCGTGCCGATCTCCTGGAGCTGCTTGCGCCCCAGGCCCTCCCGGACCTTCGGGAACCAGTCCTGCTCCTCTTCCTCGATGTGGTGGGTGACGTTCTCGATCAGCACCGCCGTCTTGGCGTCGAAGCGCTCATGGTCGGGATCCATGGCGAACAGTTCCACGCACAGCACGTCCGCGACGTGGTGCTCCTCGTACGACTCGAGAACGTCGTCCTCCAGGTCCGGCAGCAGTTTGCGGACCTCGGGGTACATGCACTCGTTCTCCAGATACGTGTGCACCGTCAGTAATTCGATGATGGTCCTGACAATTTCGCCTTTCCTGCCGGTGGCGTTCTCCCCGGCGGTCTGGAACTGCTTGAACAGTTTGCGGATCTCCTTGTGGTCGTTCCGAAGAATGACGATGGCATCTGTGGACATGCGACCTACTTCCGCTGGTTGGCGGGTACGGATTACCCCGGAGTCTTAGCGACAAACAGCCGGACACCTCAGAACGGCCCGGGAGTCACGTGACGACGGTCAGGGCGAGCCGGCCGGTGGCGCCCCGGCAGTCGTCCTGGTTCAGGTTGGTCTCCAGCATCGTGATCGTGCCGGCCTTCTCGGTGGTGGTTCCGGTGAAGGAGGTCCGGCCCGACGGCACGTCGCGGTGCAGCGCCTCGGGTTGCACGACGGCGAAGTCGGCGGTCGTGCAACCCGGGGCGGAGCCGCCGGCGGGGTGATCGAGCCAGGTGTTGCCGACCCCCGCACCCGCGGCCGCGACGTAGCTCAGGTCCGTCAACGAGATCGTCACCGCCGCTACGTGCCGCAGGGCGCTGTTCGGGTTGGTGATGGTGTAGTTGATCTCCTGCGCCGCGGAGCCGGGCGACAGGCCGGTGACGGTGCCGTCCTGGGTCGCGGTCAGCGGCCGGTCCGCGGTGATGGCGAAGGCCGGGGCCTGCATGACGGCACCGACGGTGAGCGCCGAGCTGACGACGACCAGGACGATTTTGAGCAGGGCGGGGCAAGGCGTGCGCGTTCGCATGGGTGGTTTCCCATTCCGTTGGTAACCCGGCTGGCCGCTAGGGCCCCGTGGCTTTGCGTCCCCGCCTCGCGACGGGTTTGCCATTATCAGTGGACTGCGATTCCATCGGCTGACGCCGGGCGGGCCTGCGAATTTTCAGCGCAGCTTCGGTCATGCGTATTCCGGCCACGGCCGGCGGGGCGGGCGGGCCGCTCCCGCCAGCGCGCGACGTGGGCTCAAGCGGGTCGGGCGGGGTGCGGTCCGGCGGCGGTCGCGTCTTCCTCGTCGACCGGTGCGGGCGAATCGGTGGTGTCGCAGTGGTAGCGGTACGTGGTGCCTTCGTCGTGCACCACGAACGTCTCGGCGTTGTTGCGCGACCAGTGCAGGATCAGCAGTTCGTAGCGTTCGGCCAACCGCACGAGGGTCCTGAAGTCCGTCACGTTGACGACCGGGCGCCCCGGCGGGTTGGCCATCGGGTCGACCCGGACCAGCAGTGACGTGTAGCGGCGCCGGATGGCGGCGGCCTCGCCGGCGGCCGTCGTCCGGTGCGTGGCGACGATGAACGCCAGTGCGGCCAGCAGCGCGCCGAGTACCAGGTAGGCCAGGTACACCGACACCGTGCGGGCGGTCGCCACGGTCATGATGTCCTGGCCCCGCAGGCCCAGGGTGCGGGGCACCAGGACCGACCGCGCCGACCCGGGGGAGCCCTTGACGACCAGCGTCTCCGGCCCGACGAGCGTGAGCTGGAGCGGCGTGAGGCTCAGCCGCAGCGCCGGCGCGAAGACCGCCGCGTCGCCGGTGGTGGTGATCCGGGGCGTGACCGCGATGTCCACCTGGCCGGCCGGCACACCGATGACCTCGGCCGCGGCCACCGCGCGGGCCTGCAGGGCGTCGAGGTCGAGACGGACGGCACCGTCGTACCGCTCGCCGACGGTGGTGGGGGTGGTGGCCAGCGGAACGCTGGTGTGCCAACCGCTCGCGGTGGACAACTCGGCGGTGACGGTCACGCTGCCGGGTGCGCCCTGATAGCCGAAGCGCACCTCGACCACCCGGGCCAGCCGGCGGAAGACCGGGTCCGGTGAGCTGACGACGGTGCCGTCGTACGCCGCACTGCGCGGCACCTGGGCCGAGTAGGTGAAGGTCATCGACGGGGCGGGTGTCGGCCGGGCGGCCGTCGGTTTCTCCACCGGGCCCGTCCAGGCCAGGGCCCCGAGCGCCGCGGCGAGCAGTCCCATCGCCCCGATCGCCCCGACGGCGGTCCGCTGCGGGGGCGACCACGCGGTGGGTCCGGGCACGGTACGGCGGGGGCGGTCGGAGTTGCGGGCCACGGTTGCTCGCTTTCGCCTGCCTCGGGTGTTCAGCACGGTGCGTCGGCTGCGGACCACGGTGCCGCCACTGATGAGCAGTCCGAGCGCGAATAGCGCCAGTACCGGCGGGCTCGTCGCCCGATGGAGCCAGATCCCGCCGCGCGGAATGTGGATGACCGCCCGCCCGATCAGTTCTGCGGCAGCCGGTTTCAGCGGATCCATGGATTGGTTGTTGTCGCCCTTGAACGTGAACCCGCCCGCGTCACCACCAATGATGCGGTGCAGCACGATGACGCCGGGGACGTCGCCGTGGTAGGCGACGATGTCGCCGGTGCGGTATTCGGCGGCCCGGGCGGCCACTACCAGGTCGCCCTGGTGGTAGGTCGGCTCCATGCTGACGCCCTGCGTCACCACGACGGCGACCTTTCCGGTCGCGATGATCGCGGCGGCCGCGGTCATGAGGACAGCCACGGTGATCAGGACGAGCTGTCGGGCCGACCTGTGCATGGTCGCGCCCCGACGGCGGGGTGTCCACGGTCGGGCCCGGCCGTCCGGTTCGGCGGCGCGTTTCATGGCCCGGCCCGGGTCGACCGGGGCAGGGGTGCGGCCCCGCGGCCGGCGGGGCAACGACGACGAGGCGGCCCGCCCAGGGGGGCGGACCGCCTCACTGCCTGACTCAGACGGTGACGCTGATACCGGTCACGCCGGTCCGGGTGGTTCCGGAGCAGGTGGACGTGTGGGTTACCGCCTCGATGGCGGTGCAGGTGAACGCATCCCCGGCGGCGCTGGCGAGGACGATGGTCGGGGTCTTGGCGTCGGCGTTGGCGCCGGCGAAGGTCAGCAGGACCGAGTTCACGGACGTGTTGGCCGGTCCGTCGCTGAACGAGTACGCGACGCTGCTCAAGGTGGCGCCGGTCACGCTCTGGTTCACCGTACCGCCGACGTACTGGGTCGCACCGGCGGTGGAGGTGACGCCGGTGCCGGTGAAGGCGGTGCTGGCGGTGGCGGCGACGCCGGCGACGGCCAGACCGGCCATGATCTTGAAGGACATGCGCATGGGTGTTGCTCCCTTTTTTCGGCGGCCCGGCTGACCCTTTCGGGTCCCGTGGCTTTGCGTCCCCGGCTTGCACCGGGTTTGCCTTTATCGTTGGGCGGTTGCCCTGGTCGCTTACAACCAGGAACATCGGGAGCGGTCGCCCGGATACGCATTTTCTCCAATTGTTTCTGAAATGATCACAGAAATGTTCTGGCATTTCGGCGGCTGAATGCCCAGCCATTTCGTCAGGTGATCCGTTCGAACCGGCGCACGCCGGCGCCATGCGGCCTGCTGGGTTCGGTCGGGATGCGCTCGTGCGAGCGGCGGTGCTGCTCCGAGCGCATGTACGCGGTGAAGTCGGCCGGGCTGTCCCACCAGGAGACCATCACGTAGACCCCGGGGCGGCTGGTGTCGCGCCACACCTCCAGTCGCTGGAACCCGGCGAAGCTGTCCACCTCGCCCAGCCGCCCGGCGAACGCCGCCTCCAGTTGGTGCGCGCCGGCCTCGTCGATGGTGACGTCACTGCTCACGACGAACGCCGACGTCGGTTGCGGTCCGGTTGCCAGGTCCCGGGCGGGACCGGTGAGTCGTGGGCCGGTCACGGGATCTCCCATCGCACGGTGCCGTCCGTACCCGCCGCCAGGACGGCGTGGGCTTTTTCCAACTCCGGCGGCATGGCCACCGTCAGGGCGCGCAGGCTCAGGGGTACGACCTCGGGCGCGATGCCGCGGGCGGTCAGCAGGACGGTCAGCCATTCGACGAACTCGGTGAAAACGCCGGTGTCGTCCATCAGGGTCGCGGCCGCGACGACGTCGAGAATGCGGCCGAAGTCCTCGGCGGTCCGGCTGAGTTGGCGGGTCGTGAGGGTGTGCATCGGCGGCCAGGACAGCCCCAGCTCCCACATCGCGGCGCCCACGATGTCGGCGCGGCGCAGCAGCAACTGATCGCCGGCGGCCAGCCGGGCGGTGCGGGCGTCCGGGTCGACCGATGGAGTCGGTGCGGCCAGGGCGGTGGCCAGGACGGTGAGGTCCCCGGCCCAGCCGGCGCCCAGGGCGGCGGCGCGTGACGCGTCCGCGCCCAGGCCGCGGCCACCGGCTACCACCGGGATCCCGATTCGCGCGCCGGCAGCGGCGATATTCAGAACTCCACGGCCGAACGTCGGCAACGAACACGTGACCACGACCGCGTCCGGCCGGGCCTCCTGGAGCCAGGGGCTCAGGTCCGGCGCCGGTAACGAGCCGCCGAGGAACATCACCTCCCAGCCGTCGAGGCGCAGCAGTTCCGCCGCCATTCTGGAGGGCAGGGTGTGCCAGTCGCCTTCGGCGCACACCACCGCCAGGGTGCCCCGGTGCCGGCGCGGTTGAACGGCGCTGACCACGCCGTGCAGGGCGGCGTCGACCACGGCGGTGGCCTGATGTTCGTGGGCGACCGTCCAGGCCGCGCGGTGCCAGCGCGCACCGACCTCGGCCTGCGCGGCGGCGAGCAGAGTCCGGATCACGTCCTGCGGCCGGTCGCCGGACTCCACCTGGCGCATCGCCAGCCGGCCGGCGTCGTCCAGCCGCCTGCCCTCCACAAGGTCCAGGAACGTGGCGACCCGGTCGTCGGCCGGTGTCATGCGCCAGCCTGCGTCCGGTCCTGGTCGGCCGGCCTGATCGCCGACAGAGCGTCGTGCGCTTCGTGCACAGCTGCCGCGGCGGTCGTCGTGACCGCGGCGACCCCGACGGAGAACGTGACCGGGTGCGGCCGGACCGCGTCCCACACCCGCCGCAACTGGCTGAACCGTTGGTGCAGCGGCTGCGGACGGATCCGGATGGCGCCCACCACGAGGTCCCGCCCGCCGTGGCGGGCCGCCAGATCATCGGCCCGCAGGAAGTCGCGCAGTAGTCGGCCCAGGCCGGCCAGGACGGCGTCGCCAGCGCCCGGACCGGCCGAGTCCGTCAACCGGGCGAAGTGGTCGAGGTCCAGCACCGCAACCGTGTCACCGGCGGCCAACCGGTGGGACTGCCGATCCCACGCGCGGCGATTCAGTAGGCCGGTGAGCGGGTCGGTCGACGCCTCGTCGCGGAGCCGGGCGGTCTCGCGCAGCTTCATCACCACCCGCCGGGCGTCCTCCACAAAGGTCGGTAGCAGGACCTCCAGGCGCAGCCGAGGCACTCCGGCCGGGTCGGCCCGGGCGAGCAGCGGTTCGTCGACGCCGAACGACAGGTCCAGCGGCAGCGTGTCAACACCGCCGAGCCGCGCCGGCACCACCACCCCGCCCAGGGCGGCCACCAGGGCGACCACCACGTCGACCGCCTCGCGCGGGGAGGCCGCGGCGAGCAGCGCCCGGGTCGCCTCGTGCGCCGCCGTCAGGGCGGGCGGGTCGAGCCCGGCGGGGCTCGTCGGGCGCGGCATGGCCGGCCGCCGTTGATCGGGGCGAACCCCCGGGTCTCGATGGTTCATGCCGTGCTCCCTCGTGTGCCCTAGCCGGTGCCCAACCGATCGATCGCCGAAAGCCGAACCGTGGCCCCCCGCTCAGCTGAGAGCGGCGAGCCGGTCGATCGGAGTTGACTCGTCCCCGGGTCCGATGGCGGCATCGGGGACACTGACGTCGAAGCTGTTGCGGGGCAACCGGGCCACCGCGTCGAGCAGGGCGTCCACCGGCAGGCCAGGACTGAAGAGGAAACCCTGCCCGGCCGTGCAGCCGAGGCTGCGCAACAACCGCAGTTGGTCCACGGTCTCGATGCCCTCGGCGACCACCTTGAGCCGCATGGTGGTGGCGACGTTGAAGATCGCGGAGGTGATGGCCAGCGCGTCCGGATCGCTGGTGATGTCGTTGACGAAGCTGCGGTCGATCTTGAGTGTGGTGACCGGTAGCCGTTTCAGGTAGCTCAGCGAGCTGTAGCCGGTGCCGAAATCGTCGATCGCCGCCTCGACTCCGTGCGCCCTCATCCCGTGCAGGAACGAGACGGCCTGTCCGGGGCTGTCCATGACGGCCGTCTCGGTGATCTCCAGAATCAGTCCGCCGTCGGCCAGGGCGGTGTCCCGCATCGCCGTCAGGACGGTGCCCTCAAGTTCCGGATCGGCCAGGTGACGGGCGGAGATGTTGACGGCGACCCGCGGCGGCGCGGCCATCACCCGGCCGAGCCGCTCGGCGTCGCGGCAGGCCCGGTTCAGCACCCACCGGTCGAGTGCCGGCCCCAGACCGGTCGCCTCCGCCACCGCGACGAACTCCGCCGGTGACACCGGGCCTCGGGTCGGGTGCCGCCACCGGGCCAGGGCCTCCACGCTCAGGATGCGTCCGTCGAGCAGGTTCACCACCGGCTGATAGCACAGGGTGAGGTCGTCGCGCAGCAGGGCGTCGCGCAGGTCGTTGCTCAGGGCCAGCCGATCGGTGACCTCGTCGGCGAGCGCCCCGTCGAAGACCCTTACCCGGCCGCGCCCCCGCGACTTCGCCTCGTACATGGCGCATTCGGCGAAGCGCACCAGATCCGGTGCGGAGTGCGGGGGTGACACCGCCACCCCGACACTCGCGGTGACGTAAACCCGCTGGTTCTCGACGTCGAACGGCGTGGACAGGGCGTCCTGCAGCCGCTGCGCCAGCCCCGCGCCGTCGGTCAGCGAAGCGCTCTCGCACACCACCACGAACTCGTCGCCGCCGAAGCGGGCGACCGTGTCCTCGGCACGCACGGCGGCCCGCAGCCGAGCGGCGACCTGGATGAGCAACAGGTCTCCGACCTCGTGCCCCCACGACTCATTGACCAGTTTGAACTGGTCCAGATCCGCGAAGACGATCGCGACGGCACCGTCGCCGCGTTGATGCCGGCGGGCGAGGGCCTGTTCGAAGCGATCGGTCAACATGGTGCGGTTGGCCAGCCCGGTGAGATCGTCGCACAGCGCCCGGCGCCGCAGTTCCCGCTCGCCGTGGCGGGCCTCGGTGACGTCCGAGATCATCGCCAGCGAGCCGGTCCGCCCGATGTCGTCGCGCAGCGGTGCGACGCTCGCGCGCAACACCCGCCCCGACCCGTCCGGGCGCCGGTAGGAGGCCTCGAAGCTGGTCGGCCCGTGCTCATGGCACCGCCGTAGGAGCTCGGCCACCCCGGCGACACCGTCCGGGTCGAGCAGCTGCGCCGCGCCACCCTCGTACACCGTGGACAGCGCGACGCCCAGGACGTCGGCGACCCTGTGGTTGGCGTACCAGGTCCGCCCGGTCAGATCGGCCGCCCAGATGCCCTCCTGCGCGGTTTCCGCGATGGCCCGGTACCGGGCCTCGGACTCGCCCAGCGCCCCGGCCGCCTCGACCTGCGCGGTCACGTCGCGCCCGTTGCACACGACACCGGCGATGTCGGGGTCCGCCAGGCAGTTCGTGAACACCTCCGCCACCCATCGCCACCGACCGTCCGGCCTGGCCACCCGGAACTGCACGGTTCCGGTGCCGCCCGGGGTGTCGACCACGGCGCGGAAGACCCGCTCGACATCGGGCAGGTCCCCGCAGTGGATCAGGTTCCAGTACCGCCGGGGTTCCAGCGCCACCGGGTCGTACCCCAACGCCGCCGCCGCGGCAGCCGACACGTACACCAGCGAACCTGCCGCGTTCAGCACCACCGCCCAGTCGCTCGCGCGTCGGGCGAGCGCCTCGGCCAGCGCCTGCTGGCGGCTCAGCGCCCGCTCGGCGCTCCGCAGCCCGGTCAGGTCCTGCAGGAACAGGGCAACTCCGTACGCCGTACCGTCCGGCTCGCGCAGCAGGGTGGCGTGTACGAGCACCGGGATGGCCCGTCCGGCACCGCCCGGGATGGTGCGCTCCCAGGTGTCCGCCTCCCGCTCACCGGCCAGCACCCGCGCCAGGTGGCTGTCCTGCGCGACCCCCGCCCGCGGGTCCGGTTCGTCGACCAGCCGGATGCCTTCGAGGTCCGCCTGGTCCACGCCGAGCAGGTGGCACAGGGCGGCGTTGGCGCTCACGGTCCGGCCGTCCAGCGAGGTCATCGCCTGCGGGACGGACGCCTGGTCGAACCGGGCCCGGAACCGTCGCTCGCTGAGTTCGAGGCTGGCGCGGGTGCGGACCTCGGCGCTGATGTCGCGGCCGATGGTGGCTATCCCGACGATCGATCCGGCCTCGTCGCGGACCGGCGACTGCCGCACCGAGATGTCGACAAGCGAACCGTCGCGGTGGCGGAAGCCGACCACCAGCACGCCGGGCGACCCGTCGGCCGCGGCCGACGCGGCCATCGCGCGGTGGGCCGCGCGGGCTCCGTCGTCGGTCGGCGCCAGCAGTTCGACGTCGCGCCCGATGAGTTCGGCCGGGGTGTACCCGTAGACCGCCCGCACCGCCGGATTCGCGTGCCGGATGACGCCACGCAGGTCGGTCTCGATGATGGCGTCGTCGGCGCCCTCGATGATGGCCGCGAGTTGGCGGCTGCGGGCCTCGTCGCCGCGCCGCTGCGAGACATCCGTCGAGACCCCGAGCCGGCCGATCACCGCGCCGTCGTCGTTGACGATGGCCGTGGAGGTCACGAACACCGTGAAGACCGCACCGGCCTTGTTCCGAACCGTC
>DASVVF010000828.1:0-3846 GCA_036386695.1 Catenuloplanes sp.
CTTGGCGGCGGTCAGCAGCTTGGTGACGATGTCACCGCCACCGGCCTGCTTGCTCAGGGTCACGTGGATGTTGGGGTTGGCGGTGTTCCACGCGTCCACCACCTTGTCGATGTTCGGCGCCCAGGACCAGAAGGACAGCTCCACCTTGCCGGCGGGCGCCTGGTTCTTGGAGTCGGAGGAGCCGCCGTCGGAGCCGCACGCCGCGGCCAGGCTGACCGCCGCGACTGTCGCCAGGAGCTTCGCGCCCAACGAGGGTTTCATACCAGCCTCTTTCGTGTTGCCAGGACGTCATCATGTGGTGATCTGCGATACAAAGCTGTGAGCGCTCCCAGTTTTGGCTCTGTGGGCGGCCCTGTCAAGGGCTCCCTGAACAGTATCTTTGCAGCCAAACTCTGTGCAATCATGCCCCGGGAAGTGTTGGGAGCGCTAACAGTTCGGAGTCATTTATGGGTCAGGTCTCGCCCGTCTCGACGCACCGTGACCGGGTCGTCGCGCCGGATCCGACACCGGTCGTACACCTGCCGGAAACGCGCCGGCCGGCGCCGCTGGTGCCCGGGCTGGACCGGATCGCCTACGGCGGGGACTACAACCCGGAGCAGTGGCCGGAGGAGGTATGGGCGCAGGACGTGGCACTCATGCGCGAGGCCGGGGTCAACCTGGTCAGCGTCGGGATCTTCTCCTGGGCCATGCTGGAACCGACCCCGGGGCGCTACGAGTTCGGCTGGCTCGACCGGCTGCTCGACCTGCTGCACCGCGGTGGCATCGCGGTCGACCTGGCCACCCCCACCGCCGCCGCGCCGCCGTGGTTCCTGCACCGCAACCCCGACGCCCGCCCGGTGACCCGGGAGGGAACCACGCTGGGCGGCGGCGCCCGGCAGTCGTTCTGCCCGAGCTCCCCGGCGTACGCGGCGGCCGCCGCCGCGATCACCGAGCGGCTCGCCGCGCGCTACGCCGGGCATCCGAGCCTGGTCCTCTGGCACGCCCACAACGAGTACGGCGGGGCCAACGCGCTGTGCTACTGCCCCACCTCGGCGGCCGCGTTCCGGGACTGGCTACACGACCGGCACGGCGACCTGGCGGCGCTGAACGCCGCCTGGGGCACCACCTTCTGGAGCCAGCGGTACAGCGACTGGGCGGAGATCGAACCGCCGGTCGCCGCGCCGACCGCGGTGAACCCGGCGCAGCAGCTGGACTTCCTGCGGTTCTCCTCCGACGCGCACCTGGCCAACTTCCGGCGCGAGCGCGACATCCTGCACCGGGTCTCCCCCGGCGTCCCGGTGACCACCAACTTCATGATCGCCAACTGCAAGAACATCGACTACTGGCGGTGGGCGGCCGAGGTCGACGTCATCTCCAACGACCACTACCTGCGGGCCGAGGAGCCGGAGAACCACATCGAGCTGGCCATGTGCGCCGACCTGACCCGCTCGGTGGCCGGCGGGCGCCCCTGGCTGCTGATGGAGCACTCCACCGGCGCGGTCAACTGGCAGCCCCGCAACATCGCCAAACGCCCCGGCGAACTGCGCCGCAACAGCCTGGCGCACCTGGCCCGGGGGGCCGACGGGGTGCTCTTCTTCCAGTGGCGGGCGGCCCGCGCCGGGGCCGAGAAGTTCCACTCCGCGATGGTGCCGCACGGCGGCACCGCCACCCGGATGTGGCGCGACGTGGTGGCGCTCGGCGCCGAGTTGGGCCGGCTCGACGAGGTACGCGCCAGCCGGGTGGTCGCCGACGTGGCGATGCTGTGGGACTGGGAGTCCTGGTGGGGGTTGGAACTGGACTGGCGCCCGTCGGTCGACCTCGGCTACCGGGAGCGGATCGCGGCGTACTACGAACGGCTCTGGAAGGCCCACCTCACCGTCGACTTCGCGCACCCCACCGCGGACCTCGCCCGGTACCCGCTGGTCGTGGTGCCCAGCGGGTACCTGCTCACCGCCCAGGCCGCGGAGAACCTGCGCCGGTACGTCGCCGGCGGGGGCACCCTGCTGGTGTCGTACTTCTCCGGCATCGTGGACGAGAACGACGCCGTGCACCCGGGAGCCCACCCGGGGGCCCTGCGGGACACCCTGGGGCTCTGGATCGAGGAGTTCCTACCGCTGCGCCAGGGCGAGCGGGTCCGGCTGACCGCCGACACCCCGGGCGCGACCACCCCGGCCCGCGCCACCCCGACCGGCGCCACCCCGACCGGCGCCGGCGGGTCGGGCGACGTCTGGAGCGAACGGATCATCCTGGCCGGCACCGAGACGGTGCGCTCGTACCTGGACGGGCCGGCGGCCGGTGGCCCGGCGGTCACCCGGCACCGGTACGGCCGGGGCCACGCCTGGTACGTCTCCACCCGGCTGGCCGGCACGGACCTGGACGCGGTGCTGCGCCCGGTGCTCGCCGACGCGGCGGTGACACCGCGCGCCGATCTGCCGGAGCAGGTGGAGGTGGTCCGTCGACGGGTGCCCGGCGGCCACAGCTATCTCGCGGTGCTGAACCACGGAGCCCGGGAGGTATCGATCGCGGTCACCGGGGTCGACCTCACCGACGGTACGGCCTGCCGGGACGGACTGCGGGTGCCCGCCGGCGACGTGCGCTTCGTGCGAGAGGCCGCTCCGGACGCTTGACATCGACAGGCGGCAGTGGTTCCGTGAGCGCTCACAGCGTGTCCACTCCGTTTCCGCCTTTGATAACTCGGTAACTCCTGCCACTTGCGCCGGCCCACGGCTGGGAGCGCTCACAGTTCAGAAGGGGCTCGCATGCTCGTCCGAACCCATCCCCGGCTGGCCGCCACGGCCGTCGCCGCGACCCTGGTCACCGCCGTGGCGTACGGGTACACCGCGCCGGCCGACGCCGCCGTCACCGCGCCAGCCCCACCGGCGGCCGGCGGACCGGTCACGAACGCCGGCTTCGAGGCGGCCGCCGGCCAGGAGCCGACCGGCTGGAGCGAGCTGCGGGACCGCGCGGCCAGCTTCGTGGAGGTGGGCGGCCGGAGCGGCGCCCAGCGACTGACCCACTTCGCCGCCGGGGCGTACCAGGTGGAGACCCGCCAGCAGGTGAGCGGGCTGCCCCGGGGCACGTACACGCTGCGGGCGGCGGTGCGCTCCAGCGGCGGGCAGCGCGCGGCGTACCTCTCGCTGACCGGCTGCGGCGGCAAGGAGCACCGCGTCGACCTGCCGCGCACCGGCGACCAGTGGTGGGTACGGCTGGCCCTGAGCACCCCGGTGACCAACGGCCGGTGCACCGTGCGGATCGTCTCCGACGCCAACGCCGGCAACTGGGTCAACGTGGACGACGTGGAGTTCGTCCGCACCGACGGCACCGAGGGCGCACCGGTGGAGATCGCCGGCGCGGACTTCTCCCACCTGACCAAGAACGAGGACCACGGCGCGGTCTACCGCTACGCCAGCGGCGGGCGGGTCGACCCGGTCAAGGTGCTGGCCGCCAACGGGGTCAACTATGCCCGGCTGAAGGTCTGGGTGAACCCGGTCGACGGCTACAACGACAAGGCCGACGTGCTGCGGCTGGCCAAGCGGGCCCGGGCCGCGAAGATGAAGCTGCTGATCGACTTCCACTACTCCGACGCGTGGGCCGACCCGGGCAAGCAGAACAAGCCGGCCGCCTGGGCGAACCTGCCGTTCGACGCCCTGCGCAAGGCCGTCTACGACCACACCTACGACGTTCTTTCGGCGCTGCGGGCGCAGGGCACGCCGGCGGACATGGCCCAGGTCGGCAACGAGATCAACGGCGGCATGCTGTGGCCGGACGGCCGATGGGACAACTGGGACGGCCTGGCCGCCCTGTTGACCGCCGGCAGCACCGCCGTCACGGCCGCGTCGCCGGCCACCAAGGTGGTCCTGCACCTGG
>DASVVF010000829.1:0-6097 GCA_036386695.1 Catenuloplanes sp.
GACGCGGTGGAGCTGGCCGACCTGTCCCTGGTCACTCTGCCCCGGTTCGCCTCCACGCCGTACAAGGATCCGCGGGCCCCGCAGAACCTGATTCCCATCGCCGGTCTGGAGCGCCGACTGCGCGGCCTGCTCGGCGACGCCGCGGCCCAGGTCGCAGCGGACCACGCCGGCGGCGTACGACGCGGCCAGCCCCGGGTACGACGACCCGTCGTCCTCCTGCGTCCACAGCCCGGCGTCGATCCGGCGCACCCCGTCGACCAGCAGCACCACCTCCGGGCAGCGCACCGTGGACCGGGCGCCCACCGGCCCCCACCGCGCCGCGGGCACCTCCACGTCCGGGTTGACCTGGGCGCTGCTCGGGGCGACCGGGGCACCCACCCCCGCCTCGAAGGACGCCCCGTACGCCGGGTCCCAGGCATCGACGAACAGGCGGGTCACAGGCCGGTCCGTTCCACGCGGGCGGTACGCGCGTCCTTGTGCACCTCGAAGCGGACCGGCACCCGCTCGGCCAGGGCGCTGACGTGGGTGACCACGCCCACCATCCGGTCACCCCGGGCGGCCAGATTTTCCAGCGTGGCGGCGACCGTGTCGAGGGTGGCCACGTCGAGCGTGCCGAAGCCCTCGTCCAGCATGATCGATTCCAGGCTGGCCGCGGCGGTGGACATCCCGGCGAGCTGCTCCGACAGCGCCAACGCCAGGGCCAGCGAGGCCTGGAAGGTCTCCCCGCCGGACAGCGTGCGCACCCCCCGGCGCAGGCCGGCGTCGTGGTGGTCGACCACGTAGAACTCGCCCTTGTCGTGCACCAGGTCGTACTGTCCGCCGGTGAGCTCGCGCAGGATCCGCGACGCCCCGTCCACCAGCAGGTCCAGCGCCTCCTCCAGCAGCCAGCGTTCGAAGTTGTTGGCCCGCAGGTGCCCGGCCAGGGCCCGGGCGACGTGCGCGTCGCGTTCGTGCCCGCCGCGCCGGCGCCGCAGGTCGTCGGCCTGTTCCCGGCGCTCCAGCAGGCGGCGGTGCTCGGCGTCGGCCCGCTCGGCCGCCACCGCGGCGGCCCGGACCACCTCGCCGTCGTGCCCACCGGTCGGCGGGGGAACGTCGGCCGCGACGAACAGTGCCGTGATCGCCGCGCGTGCCTGCGCCTCGGCGGTCGTGGCGGCGTCGGTGGCCGCCATCGCCGCCGACCGCGCCACCTGCCGCTCGTCGCGCTCCCGCTCGGCCCACCGCACCAGGGCCGCCCACGCGGCGGCCACGTCGTCGCGATCAGCCGGTGGGGGACCCATCCTGGTCACCGCGTCGCGGGCGGAGTCGAACCCCCGCCAGGCGGCCCGCAGCCGGTCGTCGGCCGCCTCCGCGCCGGCCCGGGCCCGGCGGTGGGTTTCCCGGGCCAGTCGCACCGCCGTGCCGGCCTCGTCGAGGCGGCGCTGGATGACGGCCAGGTTGTCCAGAGCGGCGCGCAGTGCCGCCGGCCCGGGGGAGTCGACCAGCGCGGTGGCCAGTTCGGCGAGCCGGGCGGCGGACTGCTCGTGCTGGGCCCGGGCGCGTTCCAACACCCGTTCCAGGTCGCGGGCGGCCCGGTCCCGGGCGGTGACGGCCGCGCCCGCCGCGTCGTCGGCGGCGCGGGCGGCGCGACCGGCGGCCTCCGCCGCCGACACCGTCGAGGTGACCGCGGCCGGCACCCGGGCGACCGGCTGCACACACACCGGGCACAGGTCGCCGGCGCTCAACTGGGCCCGCAGCGCCGCCGCCCGGTCGGCGTTCTGCGCGTCCTGGTACGCGACCCGGGCGGCTTCCAGCTGCTCGCGGGCCCGCTGCTGGTCAGCGCGGGCCGCGTCCAGGGCGGCGGTCGCGGCGGTGTGCTCGGCCGCGCCGGCGGCGACCGCCGAGGCCAGGGTGTCGGTCCGGGCCAGCAGCCGGTCGTGCTCGGCATGGCGGTCGAGCAGCAGCCGCAACGTCCCCGGATCACCGGCGCCGGCCAACTCGCCGCGGACCTTCTCCTCCTGCTCCTCGGCCACCTGCACCGCGTTGCCCGCCTGTCGCGTCGCGGCTTGGGCGACGGCCACCGCCTCGGCCAGCACCGCGATGCCGTCCGGCGCGCGGACCGCGGCGAGCTGGTTGATCTCGGCGTCGATGCCGGCCAGCGCGGCCGCCGCGGTCCTCGCCCGATCGTGGGCCTCGCGCAGCCGCGGCACGGAGCCCTCCACCGCGGTGGTCAGCGCGCGCATCCGTTCCACCCGGCCTGCGGCGGCGGCCAGCGCCTCGTCGTCGGCGTCGGCCAACCCGGTCAGCAGCTGGTCGGTCGCGGCCAGGTGCGCCTCGGCCTGCCCGGCCCGGGCCGAGGCGAGTTTCTGCACCTCGTCGTAGACCCGCAGGCCGAGCAGGTTGACCAGGATCTGCTGACGGGTGGCCGGCTTGGCGTGCAGGAAGTCCGCGAACTGCCCCTGCGGGACCACCACGCAACTGGTGAACTGCTCGTACGGCAGCCCGACCGCGTCCAGCACGGCCAGCTCCATCTCGGCGGGGGTGCCGGCCAGGACCTCGCCGAGATCCTCCGGGCTCATCCCGGTGTCCAGGCGGCTGACGTCGAAACCGGGTGGCATCAACTGCAGGCCGGCCCCGGCGGTCTTCACGTTGCCCCGGCCGTCCCGGCGGACCACCCGGGTGGCGACGTACCGGGCACCCGCCGACTCGAACACCAGCCGCACCCGTGCCTCGGTGGCCGACGGCGCCAGGGCGTTCGCGATGCCGCGGCTGCCACCCCACCGGGGGACCGTGCCGTACAGGGCGAAGCAGATCGCGTCGAGGACCGTCGACTTGCCCGAGCCGGTCGGCCCGACCAGGGCGAAGAAGTCGGCGTCGGTGAAGTCGACGGTGGTGTCGTCGCGGAAGACCGTGAACCCGGCCAGATCCAGCCGCAGCGGCCTCACTGCTGCACCTCGCCGTACAGGGTGTCGAACAGCTCGCGCACCCCGTCGTCGCGGTGCCCCCGGCTGGTGAGGTAGTCACCGAACAGCTCCCTCGGCGAGCGTCCGGTGCGCTGCCCGGCGCGGGCCCGGGCGCCGGAGGGCGGCACCATGTCGGGGTCGATGCGCACCTCCAGGGCGCGCGGCAGCATGGCCTGCACCTCCTCGCGCAGGCCGGCCCGCGGCGACTCCCGGATGAAGACCCGCAGCCACGCCTCCGGCAGGTCCAGGGCGGCCAGCTCGGCCAGGGTGCCCCGGACGGTGCGCAACGGCACCGCCGAGGTCACCGGCACCTCGCGGACCTTCGCCGCCGTCTGGGCGCCCACCTCCACGATCGTGACCGACGGGGTGTTCTCCTCCTCACCGAAGTCGATCGCCAGTGGACTGCCGCTGTACCGCACCGGGCACGGCCCGAGCACCTGCTGAGCCCGGTGCAGGTGACCCAGCGCGACGTAGTGCGCGCTGGTCGGGAAGACCGTGGCGGGCACCGCGTACCCCAGGACGGTGTGCGCCTCCCGCTCGCCACCCCCGGTGGTGCCACCGACCACGGTCAGGTGGGCGGTGACCAGGTTGACCACGTCGGGCTCGGTGAAGTCCTCGGTCAGCCGGCCGATCAACCGGCCCAGGTGGTCGGCGTAGGTCTGCGCCGCCTCGGCCGCGGTCAGGTCGTACATCTCCGTGGCGCGCACCGCGTACCGCTGGGACAGGAACGGCAGTGCCACCACCCGCCACCGCTCGCCGCCGTCGGTGACGCCGGTGAGCACGTGCTCCGCGGGGTTCTCCCGGACCGTGCCGCGCAGCACGATCCCGGCCGCCTCGGCCCACGGCCGCAGGGCGTCCAGGGCGGGGCCGTTGTCGTGGTTGCCGCCGATCGCCACCACCTGGGCGCCGGTCTGGCGAAGCGCGGACAGGGCCCGGGTCACCACCCGGGTCGCGTCCGGGCTGGGCGCCGCGGTGTCGTACAGGTCGCCGGCGACCAGCACCAGGTCCGGGCGCTCCGCCCGGGCGATCTCCACCACCTGGGCCAGGACCGCGATGTGCTCGTCGAACCGGGACCGGCCCTTGAGCACCTTGCCGACATGCCAGTCGGAGGTGTGCAGGACCCTCATGGCGCCGACCCGTCCCGCTCGACGCCGATCGGCGCCGCACCGGTGACCGCCGTGCTGCGCTGGCTCACGTCCCGCCTCCTAGAAGGGGATGTCGTCGTCGGACAGGGCGGCGCCGCGGGCGGCGAGCACCGCGAACGGGTCGACCGCCTGCACGATCGACCGCATCGTCCCGGCCGGCGCCGGACCGGCTTCGGACACCCGGGTCGCCCAGGCAGGGAAGGGGAACTCCACGCACAGCGGCACCGGAATGTCCGGCTGGTTGACGAACATCGTGCCCGGCTTGGCCAGCAGTGCCCGCTGGCGCTGGGCCGGGGGCAGGAAGCCGTACTCCGGTCGGGACGCCTCGGCGGCGTCCAACCGGCCGACCACCCGGACCGCGGAGTTGGTCACGATGCGCCGCTCGACCTCGCTGGCGGTCTGCTGGGCGCCGATCAGGATCACCCCCAGTGAACGGCCCCGCTCGGCGATGTCGAGCAGCACCTCCTTGATCGGGGACGAGCCCTCCCGGGGGGCGTATTTGTTCAGCTCGTCGAGCACCACGAACAGCAGCGGTTTGGCGGTGCCGGAGCGTTCCTTGCGTTCGAACTCGCCCTTGAGCGTCACCCCGACCACGAACCGTTGCGCCCGGTCCGGCAGGTTGTGCAGGTCGACGACGGTGACCTGGGCGCTCTCGGCGGTGTTGATCGCGTGCGGGCGGCGGGTGGCCAGGTCTCCCCGGATCAGCCGGGCCAGGTCCTTCTTGCTGCCGATCAACCGGCGGGCGAAGGCGTTGACCGTGCCCAGGCCCACCGCCGAGCCGGCCCAGGTGGCCCGGGTCTCGTCGTCGCTGAGCTGCTCGACGATGTGGTCGACGAGATCGCCGTAGGAGCCCAGCCGGGTGCCGTCCAGGCTCACCCCGCCGTCGGCCGGCTGGGCGTGCCGGGCCAGGTGCGCGGCGACGGAGTGCACCACCATCGTGTACTGCTGGCGTTCGTCGTCGGCATCGGCGAAGACGTACGGCAGCAGCCGGTCCGCGCAGAACTCCGACAGCGTCCAGTAGAAACTGTCGACGCCGGCCAGCCGGCTGCTGACGTCCGGCGCCCCGGACGAGTCACCGACCCGTGGCGGCGCGTAGACCCGCACGTCGGGGAAGGCGGTGGCCGGCAGTCCCAGCCCGGCGTAGGCCAATGTGGTGCGCTCGTCCAGGCGGGTGTTCGGGTGGTCGAGGAAGAGCAGGTCCTCGCCCTTGACGTTGAAGATCAGGGCCTTGGCGTTGACGGCGTCGCCGCCGAGCACCCCGGAGCGGAACACCGAGTAGAGCAGGAACGTGGCGAAGCTGGTCTTGGTCGCCACGCCGGAGATGCCGGAGATCGACACGTGGGCGCCGCGGGTGCCGTCCAGGAAGTCGGCGTTCAGGTAGACCGGCACCCCGTCGCGACCGGTGCCCATCGGGATGCGCCGTTCCATCCGGTCGAAGTGCAGGGCCGCCGACCGGGCCTCGCCGCGCGCCCGGTGCACCACCGCGCCGGGCGACGGTGGGACGTACAGCTCCGGGTCGACCCGGGTGGTGGTGATCTCGGCCGCCTCCTGCACGAGCGCCGGCAGGGTGCCGTCGGCGATGGCGAACACGTCCGAGTCGAACTGGGCTCCCTCGTGCCGCGCTCGCACCTGCGTGACCACCCCGGCGATCGTCACCGGCTCGCGGTCGGGGAGCTCCCGACGGGTCACCACGACGTCGTCGAGCTGCAGATAGTTGCCCGGCGTCACCGCCGTCCAGAACTGCAGGGGAGTGGCGTCGGCCGTGCCCAGCACCCGGCCGACCGCCTCACCGGGCGCGTCGGCGTCCACGTCGACCGGGGGACCGGCCGCTGGGTTCGGCTCACGGAAGCTGTCATACACGCCGATCATGTTGCACGACCGGTACGACAACTGACGGACGCCGCGTCGGTTGGCACACCGGAAACCCAGGTTGTCCACAACTTGTGGGGGTCATCCACAAGTTTGTCCACAAGAACTGGCTTCAGTGCCGCGCGTACCGCAACATCAGGGCGC
>DASVVF010000830.1:0-3748 GCA_036386695.1 Catenuloplanes sp.
GACGCGGTGGAGCTGGCCGACCTGTCCCTGGTCACTCTGCCCCGGTTCGCCTCCACGCCGTACAAGGATCCGCGGGCCCCGCAGAACCTGATTCCCATCGCCGGTCTGGAGCGCCGACTGCGCGGCCTGCTCGGCGACGCCCGGCTGCTGCACCGGGCACTGACCTTCGCCGCCGCCCGCGCCGACCGGTAGTTCACCGCTCGGTCACCGACGGCCCGCGCACGGTTACCGGTCGCGTGCCCCCGCCGCCACCCGCCAAATCGGGGGGCGGCTGACTCTTGCATTCGGGCAGGTCTTTCTGCTTATTATGCGTCGCCGCAGTTGATCAATTCTTTGGGATCGATTAAGGAGGCTTTAGCAGGAGCTAAGAAATGCGCTGAAGAAGCGTTCGGTAAAAGATTGCGCAACGCTGGCTCCCACACCCGTCCAGCCCCGTTTTCCTCCCCCCCATCGTCGCCTGGTCAGGGCGTCGGGAAACCGGGACAGGCCGGCGGCCGGTGCGGACCGGTACGACGCACCACGGTGCGTCGTACCGGCGCATCCCTTACCTGGCAACGCTTACGACCAACACGACGACCCCCGCAGGACACGACCCACGGGCTTTCCCACCCGGAGGAAGAAATAGACATGTTGACCCGCACGAGAGTTCTCCTGTCCGCCGCGACGACGCTGCCCGTGCTCGCCGTGACGCTGGTCGTAACGGGCACCCCGGCGCGGGCCCACGGTGCCATGACATTTCCTTCGACCCGTACCCATGTGTGTTTCCTGGAAGGCCCGGAGGACCCGGATAGCCAGGCCTGCAAGGACGCTATCGCCCAGGGCGGCACCCAGCCGCTGTACGACTGGTTCGGGCTCCTGATCGGCAACGCCGCGGGCCGGCACCGGCAGATCATTCCGGACGGGCAGCTGTGCGGCGCCGGCACCGCCAAGTACGCGGCGTACAACATGGCCCGGGCCGACTGGCCGACGACCCGGGTGCAGGCCGGCGCCACGGTGACGTTCCGCTACAACGCGTGGGCCCCCCACCCCGGGACCTGGTCGCAGTACGTCACCAGGGACGGCTTCGACATCACCCGGCCGCTGAAGTGGTCGGACCTGGAGCCGGCACCGTTCAACGAGGTCACCAACCCGCCGAAGAACGGCAGCAGCGCGCACGGGGCGGAGTACACCTGGTCCGGCCGCCTGCCGAACAAGAGCGGTCGACACATCATCTACTCGATCTGGCAACGCTCTGACAGCCCGGAGGCGTTCTACAACTGCTCGGACGTGGTGTTCGGCGGCGGTGGCGGGATCGACCCGCAGCCCCCCACCACCGGGCCCACCGCACCGGGGCCGACCACGCCCGCCCCCCAGCCGACCCCACCGGACCCGGAGCCCTCCGTACCCCAGCCCACGGCGCCCCAGCCCACGGCGCCCCAGCCGACCGCGCCCCAGCCGACGCCCACCGCCCCGCAGCCGCCGACCGGCGCCACCGGGTGCACCGCCGTGGTCGACACCCACACCCGGTGGCCGGGCGGGTTCCTCAGCCAGGTGACGGTCCGCAACACCGGCTCAGCCCCGGTCGGGCCGTGGACGGTCTCCTGGACCATGCCGTCGGGCACCCGGGTGCAGAACGGGTGGAATGCCACGGTCACCCAGGACGGCGGTACAGTCACTGCCGAGGCACCGCACTGGAACCGTTCGGTCAGCGCGCGCGGAACCGTCTCGATGGGCTTCGTTGGCCAGGGTACGACCAGCGAGAACCCGAGTTCGATCAAGCTGAACGGCGTGACATGTAGGTGAGCGACGCTGAGCCGGCCGCCTGCCGGCTCACCCCCGCGTGGGCCCTCTTCCGCCTCGGAAGGGGGCCTTTCGCCGGACCTGGGCAGGAGCTGATGGGAATTTTTCCGCCACCGTTGATCCCCCGGAGGGTTGCCATCCGTACCAAGGGCGACGGAGAAAGCTCCGGTAGGAGGTGCTTATGCTTGCGATGGCCGGTGGACGGCCCGTGGCGGACGGACTGCTCGCGATGGCGCAGCAGCGTTCGCCGGAACGTTGGCAGGCTCTCGACGGAGCCCCGGCCAGAAGCGATGATGACCCAGTGACGCACCGGCCGGCCCCGCGACACGAGGCTGGAGCCGCCTCGTCCAACCACGAGGACGCCCTGGTCCGGATGCTCTACGAGGAGCATGCCGGCCCCCTGTTGATGTTCGTCCTGCGACTGACCGGCGGTGACCGGCAACGCGCGGAGGACATCGTCCAGGAGACGCTGCTCCGAGCCTGGCGCAACGCGCACCGGTTGGGCGCCCAGGGACAGACCTCGCTGCGTCCCTGGTTGGTCACGGTGGCTCGACGTATCGCCATCGACGACCACCGCAGCGAAAACGCCCGACCGACTGAGACGTACGACCGCGAGCTGGAGAGTTTCCCGAGCACCGGGGACGAGACAGAGCGGGTTCTGCGGCTGATGACGGTCACCGACGCCCTTCGTACGCTCAGCCACTCGCATCGGGAGATCCTCGTGGAAACCTACTTTCGGGGCCGTACGGTCCCCGAGGCCGCGCAGGAGCTGGGTTTGCCCCTGGGCACTGCCAAGTCGCGCGTCTACTATGCGCTGCGCGCTCTACGCACGGCGCTGCAACAGCGGGGGGTAACGGAATGAACGCGCACTTCGACGTGGCCGCCTACGCGCTTGGCGTCCTCGACGAGCGCGACGCCGACCGGTTCGAGCAGCATCTGGCCGACTGCGCCGCCTGCGGCGTCGAGCTGGACTCGATGATGCCGGTGGTGGACCTGCTCGCCGAGGTCGACGCCCCCAGCCTGGTCGCCGCCGAGGAGTCCCGCAAGGACGGCCTGGTGCTCCAGCAGATGATCACCACGGTCGGCCGGGAGCGCAAGCGCAAGCGCGGCCGCCAACTGCTCTCGCTGGCCGCCGCGGCGATCCTGTTGGTCGCGCTGACCGGTGGCGCCCTGGTCGCCGGCGGACGCTGGCTGTCCCCCAACACCGGGCCCGGTGGTGGCCAGGCGTTCCCGACCGCCTCCCAGGGCGTTGACACCTGGAAGCCGCTGCCCGAGGACAACCCGGCCGTCGGCGGCCAGAAGCTGCCCGGCGACGAGCAGCTCGACAACACCGACCCACGCACCGGGGTCCAGGCGTTCGTCGGCATCGGCACCATGGCCTGGGGCACCCAGCTGTCGCTGATGGTGTCGAAGGTCCAGGGGCCGAGGACCTGCAAGCTGGTGGCCATCCGCACCGACTCATCGCAGGAGACGCTGTCCAGCTGGACGGTCCCCGAAAAGGGCTACGGCACGGCGGCCAACCCCCAACCGCTGATGCTGCAGGCCGCGACGGCGTTGCCCCGCAAGGACATCGCCTACATACAGATCCAGGCGGCGGGTGCCGACGGCAACTACACGCCGCTGGTGACGGTGCCGAAGCAGTAAGCGTTTCCGTACCGATCCCACCACCCGGATCGCCTTCGACGCCCGGTCGCACCTGCGACCGGGCGTCGCTGTGCGGGGTGGCGCCGTACCGCTCCCGCGCATCCCCCGCCGGGGCGCCGGGACGGTCTTCTGGTCCGGCGGCGGGCCGCTGGGCCGGCGCGCGGAGGCGACGGTAACCCGGGGGCGGCCCCGGCGTGCGGAGATGCCCAGGCGGCACATCCGCCCGGGATCACGGCGGCCGCACCATTGTTTCCGCGACGCCCCCGGGGGGTGGTGGGGTGGAAAGCACCGCATTCCGCGCCGTCGGCGCGCCACCACCAGGGCG
>DASVVF010000831.1:0-3520 GCA_036386695.1 Catenuloplanes sp.
ACGCTGGTCCTCCTCGAACGCCCGCAGCGCCGCCTTCTGCCCGGCCGCGTCCCCGTCGAAGGTGTAGATGATCTCCCCGGTGAAGCTGTCGCTGTCCATCAGCAGCCGGCGCAGCACCCCGATGTGGTCGCCGCCGAACGCCGTGCCGCAGGTCGCCACCGCCGTCGGCACGCCCGCCTCGTGGCAGGCCATCACGTCGGTGTAGCCCTCCACGATCACCGCCCGCCCCTGCCGGGCGATCTCCCGCTTGGCGTGCTCGATGCCGTAGAGCACGTGGGACTTCTTGTACAACGGGGTCTCGGGGGTGTTCAGGTACTTCGGGCCGTCGTCGTCGTCGAACAGCTTGCGGGCCCCGAAGCCGATCACGTCGCCGGACAGCTCTCGGATCGGCCAGACCAGCCGCCGGCGGAACCGGTCGATCAGCGATCCGGAGCGCGCCTGCAGGGACAACCCGGCGGTGACCAGTTCCTGGCTGGTGAAGCCGCGCTGGCCCAGGTGCTTGGTCAGCCGATCCCAGCCGTCCGGGGCGAACCCGCAGGCGTACTTCTCGGCGGCCTCGCGGCCGAAGCCGCGCTGGGCCAGGAACTCCCGGGCGGCCCGGGCCGGCGCGGTGACCAGCTGCTCGGTGTAGAACTCGACCGCCGCCACGTGCGCCGCCACCAGTCGCTGCTTGGCGCCCTGCTGCTGGCGCACCGGCGCCGGGCCGGCCTCCAGGTAGCGCAGCTGGATGCCGGCCCGCCCGGCCAGCCGCTCGACCGACTCGACGAAGCTCAGATGGTCGACGTCCATCATGAACTTGATGGCGTCCCCACCGGCTCCGCAGCCATGACAGAAATACACATTGCGGGCAGCTGACACGGTGAACGACGGGGTCTTCTCGTCGTGGAAGGGGCACAACCCCTTCAGGTTGCCGCCGCCGGCCGACCGCAGCGTGACGTGTTCGGAGATCACGTCGGCGATCGCCGTACGCTCGCGGACCAGCGCGATGTCCTCGTCCTGGATCCTGCCGGCCATCGGGTGCGGTCACCTCCTCCGGCGTACATCCTGCCCTGCCGCGCCGATCTTGCCCACGCCCCCCGGCCGCGACGCCGGCGGGGGCACCTTGCTAGGCGGCGGTCAGCCGCCGGTGCCAGGCCACCGCGGCATGGTCGGTCAGCGACGCCACCTGGTCGACCACCACCCGCAGCCGGGACGCGTCGTCCCCGGCGGCCTTGAACAACGGGGCGAACACCGGATCCAGCAGCTCCGGCGCGCGCCCGGTCAGCCCGTGCACCAGGTCGGTGAGGATCTCACGCTGCCGGGTGTACCAGGGGGCGGCCCCCGCCCGACGCATCACGTAGCGCAACGCCATGCCCTTGAGCAGGGCGCACTGTGCCCGCACCGACCTGGGGACCACCAGGTCGGCGGCGTAGCGGCGCAACGGGCCGGCCCCGTACGCCGCGACCGTGGCGTCGACCGCGGCCGCGACGAACCGGCCGGTCAGCATGCTGGTCATCCGCTTGAGCGCGATCTGCGCCCGGTGACTGCCGTCGTAGCCGGCCACCGGCGCCAACGCCGGGTCACCCAGCAGCTCCACCAGGACCTGACCCAGGTAGTCCGGCGGCTCGGCGGAGTAGACCGCGGCGACGTCGGCGCAGAGGGCCGCCCGCTCGTCGGTGTCGTCGAGCAGCAGCCGCAGCGCCACGTACCCGCCGTGCAGGCCGTCCTCGACGTCGTGCACGGAGTACGCCACGTCGTCGGCCCAGTCCATCACCTGCGCCTCCAGGCAGCGGCGCCCATCGGCCGGCACCCCGGCCCGCAGCCAGCCGAAGACCGGCAGATCGTCGGGGTACACGCCGAACTTGCGCCGGTCACCGGTGCGCAGCCAGGGGTACTTGCAGGTCGCGTCCAACGAGGCCCGGGTCAGGTTGAGTCCCGCGTCGGGCACCTTCGCCTCCAGCCGGGTCAGCACCCGCAGAGTCTGGGCGTTGCCCTCGAACCCGCCGCAGTCGGCCGCCACCACATCCAGGGCGTCCTCGCCGTTGTGCCCGAACGGCGGGTGCCCGAGGTCGTGCGCCAGCCCGGCCACGTCCACCACGTCCGGGTCGCAGCCCAGCCGCGCGCCCATCTCCCGGGCGATCTGCGCCACCTCCAGCGAGTGGGTCAGCCGGGTCCGCAGGAAGTCGTCCGACCCGGCCGTGTGCACCTGGGTCTTCGCGGCCAGCCGCCGGAAACCGGCCGAGTGCAGCACCCGCGCCCGGTCGCGCTGGAACGCCGTGCGCCCGTACCCGGTGTCCTTGGCGGATTCCGCCACCCACCGGTCGGTGTCGGCCGACTCCCGGTCCGCGGCGGCCGGCGGGGCGATCATCCGTCGAGCGTAGCCCCGTCGAGCGCCGCCGCCGGGGTGGTGTCCCGATGTGCCAGCACGCAGAACTCGTTGCCCTCCGGGTCGGCCAGCACGACCCAGGAGACGTCCGCGGGCTGCCCCACGTCGACGTGCCGGGCGCCCATGTCCACCAGCCGCTCGACCTCGGCCTCCTGGTTTTCCGGGCGCAGGTCGATGTGCAGGCGGTTCTTGACCGTCCGCGGCTCCGACACCGGCAGGAAGATCAGACCAGGGATCTCCTCGCGACTACGCCGGATCTCGACCTCGTCGGGCTTCTCGTACGTGATCTGGTAGCCGAGCGCCTCGGCCCACCAGCGGGCCAACCGCGCCGGATCCTGGGCGTCGACGACCAGATTTTCCCAGCGGTTGCCCATGGCACACCTCCGAATGCAGCGGCGAGCGCCGCTGCAGTGGCGGCCTCAAGGTGCCGACCACCATACGCCGCGCGGGGCATCAGACGGTACCTGTCGGACAGCCGATCGGTACGGGCCCGATATCGGGCGCAGGTCACCACAGAGGGTACCCACTCGGACAACACGGCGTAAACCACCCAGGAAGGATGGCGCGATCTTGTGGCACCCGGTAGCCTGCCTGAAGCAGTACGTCACCGCGCGGCGGCCCACCGCAGTGCCCAGCGCGGTCGCCCCGAAGCGCCGCTGACCGGTCCGTTCCGCCACGGGTTCCCGGACGGCCGTACGCCCCCACCCGGGAAGCGGCCCCGCACCGAGCGAGCCCGGCGGCCTGTTCGCGCAAGCCCGTGAGGAGAGTTCCCTGGTGAGATCCAGCCGCTCCCCCAGGAGCATCCACACCCGCGTCGCCGCACACCGGCCACCCGCCGCCGCGGGCACGGCGAGCTGGCTGACCGGCGCCGACGCGACCGGCGGGCTGCCCCGCCGCCAGCCGGGCGCCCGGCTGCCCGGCGACGCGTATCGGGCCACGCCCACGCACGCCGCACCCGACGAGGCACTGCTGCTGCGGATCCGGATCGCCCTGGACACCCTGCGCTGACCCGCGCCGGCGCGCCCCACGGCCACCGGTCGGGCGGCCGACGCACCCGCGCCGCCCGGCCACCGACCCCCGGCCCGCAAGGCCGTGGGGCAGCGCCCGGCGGCCAGACGCCGTGGGTGAGCGCCCGGGTCAGCGCCCGGCGGCCAG
>DASVVF010000832.1:0-7271 GCA_036386695.1 Catenuloplanes sp.
CAACTGCGCCATGCTGGCCGTCGGTCGCGACGCGCGGGAGTCCGCCCGGCGGTCCCCCGCCATGTTCGTGAACGGCTGCACGTCCCCGGTGCACACCAGGTCCCGGGCCGGCAGCGCGCCGCCGACCAGGTAGGCGTCCACCGCGCCGGTCACGCACCGCGAGGTCCCGTACGCGGTGTGGCCCCAACTGTCGCTGGAGAGAAGCCGGCTACCGGGCAACAGGCGCGCGGCGCCGACCGCGTCCTGGTAGTTGGTGGCCGGGTCCCAGTAGTTGCCGACCACCAGTACCGGGGCGCTGGTGCGGTGGGTGAACGGGCCGACGAAGGCGTCCTCGTCGCGCACGGTCCAGGTGGCACGGGCACAGGTGGCCGAGCCCCAACCCCAGGCCCGACCGAAGTACGGGGCCCGCTTGTCGGCGTCGGCCAGCAGCTTCGGCCACAGCGAGGCGTCGGCCGGATGCCGCCCGTCGGTGCAGGTGACGGCCGCGTACGGTTCCGAGGCGTTGTCGTACGCGGGTTTCTCGTCGGCCGCCGGCACGGGGCGCGACCCGGTCATGCGCTGCGCCACCGCCTGCTGGGCCCGGATCCGCCGCTCCGCCGTGGCCGGCACCACCGGGTCGGTCACCGTCAGTACGTCGTGGGCCAGGGCGACGATCTGGGCGTATCCGTTCGGGCTGTACAACGCGCCCAGCACCCTGACCATGAACTCGGCGAAGCTCACGGTGAACTGGTCACCGCCCGGCAGCGTGAAGACCGCCGGCTTGATCCGCAGCCGGGTGGCGATCAGGTCGAAGTTGCGCACCGGGTCACCGGCGGCGGCGAACGGGCAGAGCTCGGCACCGACCCGGCCGCAACGCACCAGGATCTCACGTACCGCCCGTTGGGCCCCGTCGGACGAGCGCAGCCGCTCATCCTGGATGGTGTCCTGGGTCTTCTTGTCACCGACCCACGAGACCGGGTTGACGACACCGTCGATGACCACCGCGCGTACCCGGTCGGGGAACATGTTGGCGTAGTACTGCCCGAGGACGGAACCGTAGCTGAAGCCGAGGAAGGACAGCTTGCGGTCGCCGACCGCGCGGCGCAGCACGTCCATGTCCCGGGCCACCTCGGCCGTCGACATCGCGCCGGACAACGGTGTGCCGGTGCTGGAGCAGGCCCTGCCCACCGCCTTGGCGGAGGCGATGTACGCCTTCTCCTCCGCCCGGGTGAACGGGAACGGGACGTTCATCCCGGTCGTGGCGGCGGTCTGCGCCTCGGTCGACGGGAAGCACCGCACGTTCTCGCTGAGCCCCACCCCCCGGGGGTCGACACCGACGATGTCGAAGCGGTCCAGGACGGCGTCGCCCAGGAAGTTGGGCGCCGACAACGCGATCGCGGTGCCCTGGGCGCCCGGGCCGCCCGGGTTGACGAAGAGGCTCCCGATCTTCTTCTGTTGATCGCGCGCCTTCACCCGGAGCACCGCCAGCGAGGTGGTGGCGCCCGTCGGGTCGTCGTAGTCCAGCGGAACGCGCACGGTGGCGCACTGCGCGTAGCTGAAGCACGTCTTCCAGCTCAGTTTCGGCGTCGGGACGCGATCGACCCGGGCGGCCTCCACGGCGCTGGTCCGGTCGGGCGTCCGCGGGTCGGCCGTCGTGTTCCCGGCCGTCGGGTGGTGGGGGGCCGGCTGGACCGCAGGGTCGAACGCCGGGGCGGGCGCCGGGGCGGGCGGTGCCGCCCGGGCGGGAGCCACCATCGCGGCCGGCGCGGCGGCGACGGTGAACAGGCACGCCAGGGCGGTGGCTGTCGTCGTGAGTCGGGAACGGATCAACATATCGGTCACCTTCTGGATGCGAACAAATCCAGGGGACTGTAGACGTAGGCCCCCGGGCGACCCGACGAAGGCGGCGCGCTCCGCGGCGGTCAGGGGGTGGGGGTGGGTAACCGGTGCGGGCGGTGGCGGTCAGGCGGTGGGCGGCGTAGCTCATCAACACGATCGGCGGCTTTATCGCCGCAGCGGCGTGGTGCGGTTCTGACGCGTGCCGAGGGCATGGCTGATCGCCTCGTCGAGGGTGAAGTGGGTGCCTTCGTCGAAAGCGGCGGTGTAGGCGGCGCTGCCGAGGGCCTGGCGGGCGTCGCGGTCACACGCGGCGTGGCCGCCCGCGAACGGTCCCAGCTCGGCCAGCGTGGTGCCTTCGCGCCGTTTGACGGCGTGGCAGAACCCGAGCAGCCGGGCGGCGTACTGGTGTCGGCCGGCCCGTCCCGCGGTCCAGGCCAGGATGGGTAGGCCGATCGCGGCCGCCCACAGGTCGTGAATGGCTCCGATGACAGGCAGCGCCCGGTGCACCAGCGCGGCGGCCTGCTCGTGGTCGCCCTCCTGCCAGCGCACCAGGGCGAGGACGGTCAGTGCCCAGGAGGTGGTCCACTCGGCGCCGTGGGCCTCGCCCAACGCCCGGCACTGCTCGGCATGGCCGGCCGCGCGGGGATCAGCGGTCAACGCTCCGATCAGGGTTGCCTGCAGCAGGGCGAAGAGGACGGTGCGCAGGTCTCCGACGGCTCGGGCGTCGGTCAGCGCCTGCTCGGCCAGGGCCAGCGCGCGGGTGAGATCCGGTGGCTGCGTGCGGGTGGCGTGGTTACTGAGGTGCAGGACGACGACGGCACGGGCGGCCGGGTCGTCAAGCCGGTCGGCAAGGGCCCGTGCCTGGGCGAGCATCCGCCGGCTGGCCTCGATGTCGCCGAGCACCAGGGTCAGGTAGCCGGCGACGGCCAGTCCGAAGGCCCGCACCACGGTCGGCTGCGGATCGCGGGCCAGTGCCCGGGTCAGCCAACGCAGCCCCTCCCGGTGCCCTCCGGTGCCGTACCAGAGGTCCCGTGCCGACACCGCGATCTGCAGCGCGGTGTCGGCGGCATCGGGCTCCGCCAGGGCACACTCCATCGCCAGGCGCAGGTTGGGCAGTTCCCGCCGTAGCCGCAGCAACCATGCCACCTCCCGGGGGGACACCCGGTCGACCTCGGCCCGCCGCGCCAGCTCCCGGTAGTAGTCGCGGTGCCGTGCGGGCCACACCGCGTGCCGCCCGGCCGCGACCAGCCGCCGCCACCCGTACTGACGCACCGTGTCCAGCAGCGCGTACCGCGCCCTCGGCCCCGACTCGGGCGCCCGGACCAGGATCGACTTCTCCACCAACCCGACCACCAGCTCGAGCACCTCACCCGGGCCGATGCCGTCCCCGGCGCACACCGCATCGGCGGCCTGCAGGTCGAAGCCGCCGGCGAACACCGAGACGCGCGCCCACAACACCTGCTCCCCCGGCGAACACAACCCGTGGCTCCAGTCCAACGTGGCCTCCAGCGTCTGCTGCCGCGCCGGTGCCCTCGGTGATCCCGTGGTCAACAACCCGAACCGGTCATCCAGCCGGGTGAGGATCTGCTCGACCGACAACACCCGCAGCCACGCCGCGGCCAGCTCGATCGCCAACGGGATCCCGTCCAGACGGTGGCACACCTCGGCCACCACGGCGCGGTTCGCCGCGGTGACCGTGAACGTCGGCGACACCGCCCGGGCCCGTTCGGCGAACAACCGCACCGCCTCGAACTCGCGCAGGTCACCCGGCGGCAGCGACCCCGGGTCCGGGGTGGCCAGTGGCGCCACGTCGACCACGTGCTCGCCGCCGATCCGCAACGCCTCCCGGCTGGTGGTCAACACCCGTAGTCCCGGGGCCGCCGCCAACAACCTGTCCACCAGCTTCGCCACCGCGTCCACGAGGTGTTCGCAGCTGTCCAGCATCAGCAGCAACCGCTTGTCGGTCAGATGGTCTATCAGCGCTCCCAGCTCGGAAGTCGCTGAACGGCCCGCCACCCCCAACACGTTCGCCACCGCCGGGACCACCAGCGCCGGGTCCGCCACCGGGGCCAGCTCCACCAGCCACACCCCATCGTCGAACGCCTCCCGCACCCGCGCCGCCGCTCGCACCGCCAAGCGGGTCTTACCGACCCCGCCCATCCCGGTCAACGTCGTCAGCCGGTAGCGGCGCAGCAGCCGGCGAACCTCCGACACTTCGCAGCGGCGACCAACGAAGCCAGTGACCGACGACGGCAGATTGCCTCGACGCGAACTTCCACTCACGTATGGCACGTTATGCCAATGTTGGCGTTCACAACCAAGGGGCGGACATCTCGCCCGCGCCGTCCCGGAACCGACGGATCACCCGACCAACGTTCAAAAGCGGGGATTAACAGGCGTTCACCGTGCGCCAGTTGGCCACGGTGATGGTCAGGCTCAGGTCACCGGTGGACGGTGTGCGCAGCGTGCGGTTGGCCAGTTCGGCACAGCCGGGTCCCTTCTCGACATGCGACCAGCCGGGTGCGGCGGCGCCGCGCACCAGCGGGTTGAGCACGAGCTTGTACCCGACGGTGGTGTCCGGTGGCGCCGGCAGGGTGATCCGCCACGTTGTCGCGTTCACCCGGGTCATCCGCTCGCCGTCGGCCCGATTGGCACCGGTCCCGGCGAGTCCGGGGGTCCACTCCGGGTACCCGCCGTTGAGCCGGTTGAGCTGCCCGGCGACGAACGGCACCAGGCCGGTCGCGTCGGTGCCGGCCGGTACGGTGGCGGTGATGGTCACCTTGGGCAGGTACCGGGCGGACACGACCCCGGGCGTCTCGACGGGCTTGGCGGCGTCGATCGCCAGGGCCAGCCGGACGTACTGGGCGCTGGCCCAGGCCAGCGGGGTGGCCGAGCCGGTGTGCTCGCCGGTGACCAGGCTGATGCCGTTGGCCACGGTGCTGGGCCGGTCCCAGATCTGTTCCGGGATCAGGTAGCTGCCGTCCCCGCCGGCCCGGGCCATCGCCCACAGGTGTGACATGGCGGCGGCCGGGTCGCGGGTCAGCGCGAGGGTGTACTCCCCGCGCTCACCGGAGAGCAGCGGCCACGGACGTCCGGTCGTGGTGGCCCGTGGGCCGACCATGTTCCAGCCGATGCCGTCGGCGTCCTCGCCGTAGTTGTCGTGGTTGTAGCGGTACCAGTAGGTGCCCCGGCCGGGCAGGTCCAGGCGGGTGTTCGGCTCGGCGGTGGTGGCGTCGAGCTCGGGCAGTGAGGCCAGGATGTTGGGGTGGTCGGCCGGGCGTACGCCCAGACGGGCCAGTTCCAGGAAGCCGGCGTCGACGATGTCGCGTTCCCAGAAGCAACCTGCCTTGAAGCACCGGGTGGCGGTGTCGTTGGGGTTGTATCCGCTGTCGATACGCTCGTAGTAGCGCCGGTCACCGAAGGTGCCGGTGGTGGTGAAGGTCCAGTCGTCCAACCGGTCGCGCCAGGTGTCGGCGGTCGACTCGTAGCGGGTGGCGGCGGCGCCGTCGCCGTGCAGCCGGGCCAGGTCGGCGGCCGCGACCAGCCCGGCGATCTCGGCGGCGATCGTCGACGGCGACTGCCCGCCCTGCTCCTCCCACCGTTCCTGCGGGGTGGACGGTCCGACGGCGACGATGTGGTCGGCGGTGAGCTTCACCTGGGCCCAGCGCGCCGGGTCGGGGGTGGCGTGGTTGAGCTGCCACTGCAGGATGATCGGGTACGCGTCCTGGTCGAGCTGCTCGCAGCAGCCGCGGTCGGTCACCCCGTCGAGCCGGGAGAACCGGGGGAACGCGCCGGGTCGCAGCAGCTGGCCTTCGCTGATGACCGCCGTCTTCACCTGCTGGGTGTTGAACAGGTAGTCGACGCTGCGTTGGGCGGCGTCCCGGTCGCCGGCGGCGAGCTGGGCGGTCGCCACGTGGTAGAGGTCGCGGGACCAGACGTGGTGGTATCCGGCCTGGTTGGGGTCGCCGGCGTTGGTCATCTCCCCCCATGGCACGGTCAGCGAGGCGACGTTGGCGCCCGGGTGGTCCTTGTCCTCGTGGGCCTTGAGCACCATCAGGGCGACGGTGTAGGTGTTGCGCAGCGTCGGGTCGCCGGCGACGCTGGCCGGCACCGGTACCCGGCTGGACACCTGGTCGAGGTAGCCCTTCCAGCCACCGACGTACGCCGCCTCGACCGCGTCGAAACCGGCGGCCAATGAGTCGCGTACGGTCGCCGCGGCGCGGGACTCGTTGGTGCCGAAGCCCAGGCCCAGGGTGAAGGAGGTGTCCGTGCCGGCGCCGCCCACGGCCACCTCGCCGACCTGCACGACGTTGCCGGGGGTGCTCGCCGAGTCGTAGCTGTGGGTCAGGTTTCGGTTGCGGTACACGTTCTGGAAGCCGTCGCTGAGCGGGTCGCCGACGTAGCCGGTGGAGCGGCGCAGGAAGCCGGTGGACGACATCAGGGCGCTGGCCACCGACCCGTCCCGGCTGAGCAGGGCACCGCTGGACGCGTCGACGCGGCCGGTGTCGCCGCCGGAGCTGTTGTTCAGCGACGGGTTGTAGAGCGCGTAGAGCCGCAGGCCGGCGACGTTGGCGTGGAAGCTGGTGCGGATCAGCACGGTGGAGCGGGCCGGGTCGGTGAGGTAGGTCTTGGTGATCCGGTACTTGCCGTTGCGGGCGGTGTTGGTCTGGGTGTACTCCAGCGCCGTCGGGGTGGACAGCGTGACCGCGTGGGTGGTGTCGTCGCGCTCGTTGTCCACGAAGGTGCTGCCGTCGGTGACCAGGAACGCGAGGTCCTGCACGTTGGCGATGTCGACCTGCGGATAGTAGACCTCGGTGAGCTGGCCGCGGGCGATGGTGTACCAGACCTTGGAGACGCCCTGGCCGGTCGAGGTGTGGGTTTCGGCCGAGGTGCCCAGGCCGTCCTTGCCGCCGGTGGTCCAGCTGCCGGTGGCGACCGGCACCGCGCCCGGGGCCTCCCCCGCCGCGGCCGCCGGCGTGCCGCCCGCCACGGCCGCTCCACACAGGAGGATCGCGATCGTTCCGCCGCTGATCAGTCTTCTGCCCACGACCCGACCACCCCTATATGTTGTTGGGGACAACTTATGTGTCCCGTAACTTAGGGGGAAACGTTGGTCGCCGTCAATGCCTAACCGGCGCCGTCCAGTGGATCGCCGAGCAAGGCCTCGAACGCGGCCTCGGCCGCGCCGAGCAACGCCGCGTCGTCGCCGAGCACGGGGGTGCGCAGCCGGACGTGCTCCCGGCACGCCGGCAGCCCGTTGCGGTTCAGCCGGGAGCGGACCTGGGCCGCCGCGGCCAGGTAGACCTCCCGCAGGTTGCCCCCCATGATGACCATCTCCGGGTTGAAGACGTTGATCAGATTCGCCACCCCGAAGCCGAGCCAGTCGCCCACCTCCCGCAACGCCCGCTGGGCATCGGCGTCACCCCGGCGGGCGGCGTCGACCACCGCGTCGA
>DASVVF010000833.1:0-2346 GCA_036386695.1 Catenuloplanes sp.
GCACGGTGAGGATGCCCTGGGCCTGCCCATTGAGCACGATCAGCTCGGCGTCGGCGAGGAAGTAGACGGCGGTGGCGGCGACCGCGTACGACATGGCGGCGGCCAGCAGTGGGATGACCCACAACACCGGGCTGCGGTAGACGATCAGCAGGATGACCAGCACCACACAGCCGGTGACCAGCAGCAGGGTGACGTCGATGGACAGGAAGACCTTGACCAGGTCGGCGAGCAGGCCGGCCGGTCCGGCCACGTGGGCGGCCAGGCCGGCGGGGCTGTCGGCGACGATGGCGCGCAGTTGCTCGACGATCGGGCCGATGTCGTCGCCGGCGGCGGTGTCGTCGATCGGCACGATGACCCGCAGCGCCTGGCCGTCGTCGCTCTGCTGCGGCGGTGCGAGTGGGCCGATCACCCCGGTGACCCGGGCGAAGGCGGCGACGTCGGCGGTCGCGGCGCGGCGGTCGCCGGGGGTGATCCCGCCGCGTCGTTCGTAGACGACGACGGCCGGGGTGGCGGGCCGGTCGGTGAACCCGGCCGCGAGTTCCTGGGCGCGGGTCGCCTCCGCGTCGGCCGGCAGGAACGACGCGTTGTCGTTGGTGGCGACCTCGGAGAGTTTCCCGGAGTAGGGCCCGGCGATCCCTCCGATGACCAGCCACGCCAGGACGACGGCGACCGCGACGAACAGGGCTCTGCGGGTACGGGTGGCGGCCACGGCGGCTCCGTTCGGGTCAGCCTGAGCCGGCACACCCGGCCCAAATCGCGTCAAGAATCGACGCAACTCGTAGCCTACCGCCGGTTGGTTGCACCGCGCGCGGTACGGCCACAACAAAAAAGCCCGCCGGGGACCGGCGGGCAGATCGACAAGGGAGCTCCCCCGATTGGACTCGAACCAATAACCTGCCGGTTAACAGCCGGCTGCTCTGCCAATTGAGCTACAGGGGATCACCGTGCCTCGGGGCTGGAGATGATCCGGCCCCGTGGCGACGGGCATAAGAATACAGGACCCGCAGGGGGCCCCGCGACCGGGTTGGCGCAACCGCCCGACACGCTGAAGGACGACATTTCGTCGGTCGCGTCACAGTGGGCATGAGGAGAGGGCAGGATGGGTAGGTACCCGGATACACACGCAGGCGCACACAGGGTTGACCCTGGGTAATCCGGGGGCCAACACCGCGTCACGCACGGAAGGAGCCGCCATGCGCGGAAAGCTTTGGTTCATCGGCGGGGTGGCTGCAGGCTTCGTCCTGGGCGCCCGCGCGGGCCGCGAGAAGTACGAAGAGATCGTGGTCAACGCCCGTAAGGTCTGGGAAAACCCGACCGTCCAGGAGGCGGCCGGTGTCGCCCAGGCGAAGGCCACCCAGCTGGTCAGCGACGGTAAGGACAAGCTGGGTCAGAGCAAGCTCGGCGACAAGCTCGGCAGCACCGGCTCCAAGTCCACCAGCGCCACCGAGCTCACCTCGGCCGACGACCCGTTCGTCAGCACGACCACGACGTCGAGCTCCAGCTCGCTGGGCGGCTCGTCGAACACCGGCACCACGTACTGATCCCCTCGGGATCCGCGGCGAGCCCACGACGGGCCGCGACGGCCTAGCCCGGGACTTGTGGAAGGGTCGACCCGCTACGCCGGGCCGGCCCTTCCGCCGTACCGGCCGGTCACCGACCGCAGGTGGCCCGGCTGACCGGCGCCAAGCCCAGCCCGGTCAGCTCGTCGCGGGCGTACGCCAGCTCGGCGGCGATGCCGTCGGCGAGTTCGGTCGCCGACCCGGGCCGTCGCGCCCCCGGCAGCACATTCCAGGTGTAGGTCTCGACGTCCAGGTGGTCGCAGAGCGCGTCGGAGCCACCCAGCAGCCGCCGCAGGCCGTCCCGCAGCACCCCGGTGGTGCTGGTCAGCGGGGCCTCCGGGCTGGTGTGCAGCGGCAGCGGATAGCGCACCCGCCACGGGCCCGGAGCCCCTTCGCGCAGCGCCTCGTCGAGATCGTCCACCCCGCTGCCCTCCGCCGGGCTGACCGGGTGCAGGAAACGGTCCTCGACGTAGCGTCGCAGCGCCCCGGCCGCCAGGCCCGCGTCGGGCGCCTGCAGCGCCGTGGCCAGCTGCACCCGTACCACCGGCAGCCCGGCCTCGCCGAGGCGGGCCAGCGCCTGCCCCGGGTCCTCCCAGGCGCAGGCGAGATGTCCGAAGTCGAGGCACACGCCGAGGCGGTCGGTATCCACCCCGGACAGCGACGCCGCCACCTCCTGCGTGCTCTGCAGCACCGCACCGGGATCGGGCAGGAAGGCCACCCGGACCGCCCGGCCGGTGTGCCAGGCGATCTCCGCCAGCCCGGCGGAGAGCCGGTCCAGCATGCGCGC
>DASVVF010000834.1:0-3692 GCA_036386695.1 Catenuloplanes sp.
AGCCAGGAAGGAAGGGGTGCCCGCGCCAGCCGGCAGCTACCTACTTCGTGCGCAGGTTGTTCGGTGGGGGCGTCGCGGTCGTCCAGCCGGCGCTGATGAGCAGATCGTATGACCAGATGGTGCCCGGCGTGGCCCACGCCGCATGGCCGTGGGGGCGCAACAGGCGCCTCATGGTGGCCAGGGTTGACCCGGTTGCTGGGTCGAAGACCAGAATGACCTCCACCGGACCGGTGACCGCGAGCGTCCCGGGATACTGCTCGGTCATGGCGATGGCCTGCCCGCGGCGGCCGGACGGGTCGTCCATCGGACCGAGGGCGCGTACCCCCGGCAGGTCGGACAGCATCCGGTACGCGGCGCCACGCACCTTCGGTGACACCGGCAGGCCCATCAGGAGCTGGTGGCCCGCCTCGAAGAGCCACGTGGTGTCGTCCGCGTCGGAACCCGCTGGACGCAGGGCGAGGATGACCCGGCGCAGCGCACCCGGCTCGGTGGGCAGGGCGAGGAACTCGTCGGTGGTCAGGCCTTTGCCCCCGGTGACGAACGACCAGCCCGGCTGGTTAGGAAGCACGAAGCTTCTTTGCGTACCCGGTCCGGCGGTCAGTTTGATGCCGATGGGGCGGCGGTCGGTGTCCTTGGTCGCCCCCGACCCGGGCGGCCTTGACGCGGCAGGGCCCGGCCTCGTCCCGTCCCGCCTGAGCGGCGGCTCACGGCGGCTCTGGTTGTCCTGGCCGTCCAACCACCATTCGGCCGGCGATCCGGCGCGCTTCCAGGCCGCCTCGTCGGCGGCGGTAGCCGGGGCCGCGCCCACATGCTGCTCGACCAGGCCCATGGGATCGGCCGGCACGGTCGACATCCAGTGGTCCCTGCGGCCGCGAAGCTGCAGAACATACCTGTCGTCGGTCGGTCCGACCTGGGTCAGGTGGCCCAACTGCCGCTCGGCGAGCCAGTACCGGCCCACCGTCGCCGTCGCTGTCTCCGTGCGCGCCGCCGCGGCCAGTAGCAGCGCCGGCGCGCTGTGCGCGGTCGCGACGTCTCCTGGTACGGCCGGCCCGGCATCCACCCCAGCGGTGGTGGCCGAGACCAGTGTGGTGGCGCCGATCGCCACGGCGACGACCGCGGCGCCGCTAGCCGCCACCAGACCCCGCCGGCCCGACCACCGCGGCACCCGTGGGTGTCGACGGCCGTCCGCCGGACGTGGTTGGGCGAATGCCGCGGCCAGATCCCGCTCCCGCCGCAGCGGGTCGTTCTCCGGCTCCAACTGGGCCGGCCGCGCCGCCGTCAACGCCCGCAGCGCATCGGTCCGTTGCTTCATCGGATGGACTCCTTCACGGTCTTGAGGACGGGGGTTGAGGGCTTGTCAAAACCGGCCGGGGCGGTCGCAGCGGCGGGCCCGGTGCCGCGGTCGACGCCGTCCATCGCCTGTCGCAGGCGTCTGCGGGCCCGATGCAGCCGCACGAAGTAGGCGGCCGGGCTGCACCCGACCACGCTGGCCGCCTGGGTGGTGGACAATCCGTGCCAGGCGACCAGCGTCAGCAGCTCCCGGTCCTCGCCGGAGAGGCGGGCCAGCGCCTGGAGCACCATCGAACGCTCGACCACGTCGTCGGCGATGTCAGCGGTGGTCGGCTCGGCGACCCACCCGCGCAGCTCGACCCGCCGGGCCTCCCAGCGGGCGGCCTGCCGGTACTGGGTGCGGACCAGGTTGCTGGCCACACCCAGCAGCCAGGCGGTCGGGGGATCGGGTAGCTCGTCGAGCCGTCTCCAGGCCACCAGGAACGTCTCGCTGGCCACCTCTTCGGCCAGTTGCCGGCCGGCCCGGCTCACCGCGTAGCGGTAGACACTGGCGTAGCACTCGTCGTACACGGCGGTGAAGCGCGCCACCGCGTCGGGCCTGGCCCGTGGATCTGCCACTGCGTTCTCAGCTCCTCTGCAACCGGTGGGGAGATCGCCTACACCGGGAAGTGCGCGACCAGGCCCGTTTCTTACCGGCGGGACGCGAGATTCTTCGGGAGGATCGTGGGGGTGGACCCCTCCGGTAAGCCGCCAGGGCTCTGGCTGGCTACCGGGTTGCGGGGCCCGGGCTGCGCCCTGCACGGTGGGGGTGACGACCCGCGCTGGCAGGGCCGATCATTGTCCTGTGTGGACACCGCTGCACCGGGCGCCCGGACCGCTCATACCCACCGGCTATCAACGCTCGCTGTTCGGTTATGCCGACGTGGATTGGGCCGGGACCGGGGCCGGGGCCGGGGCCGGGGCCGGGGCCGGGACGGGATGCGGCCAGTAGACCGGGTAGGGCACCGCGACGTAGTAGATGTCGCGGTGCGGATTGCCCGGTCGGAAGAAGCGGTTCGCGGACGGGGTGAACAGCAGTGTGAGCACGGCGAGGACACCAAGGAAGACGAGAATCGTCAGGAGCGGCGCGAGCACTGCCGTCCCCAGGACGTCGAAGGAGAGCCGGTCCAGTTCGGCGTAGAAGGCGTCGTACCGCGCCATGCCGGGTTCCTCGGCCAGGTCCGGTTCGACAACCCCTGGTGGGGGCCCCTCAGGAAGGCTGAACAGCAACATCCCCAACAACAGCCCTCCGCCGGCCTGGCACAGCCCGCACAGCAACGGCACACCGGCCACGACCGCCGTGAGGACCCGGGCGACGTTGGCGCCGCGCCACAGCCCGATGGCCAGACCACCGAACCCCAGCGCCAATCCGAGGCAGAGGCCACCCAGCATGATCGCGAGCGACAGGCTGCCGAATCGTTCGTCGGCCACGATCTGCGGGTCAGTGGTGACGGCGCGGGCGGCTTGGTCGATCTTGCCGTTGTAGATCACCGCGGTTGACGCGACAGCCGCCATCGCGAGCAGCAGCAGCACAGCGACGCCGGTCTGCGCCACGACGGCGACCCGTACCGTGACCGGTCGCGGGGGGCGTCGCGCTGGTCCGAACACATTCGGCGGAGCGGGGGGAAGGCTCATGGATGGCTGCACGGGCGGACGATACCGTCCTCTTCGACTTCCCGGGGACCGCTGTGTTCACACGCTGAACGCCAGGGCGACGACGACGACAGCCAGCAGCAGCAGCAGCCCGGCGGCGGCGGGGACGGACCGTTTCTGGACGCGTTGCGCGCCGAGTCGTTCGTACACCCGCTGCAGCGGGGCTGTGACGCGTCCGCGCCAGACCAGGCCGGCGATGAGCAACAGGAGGCACGGCAGGCAGTACACGAGGGCGTAGAGGGCCAGCACGGTGACGCCGACACCGGTGGCGACCCCTGCGGCGTTCAGCCGCTCGATGGCCACCAGGTAGGGGAAGGCGTTGGGCAGGTCGGCGCCGGTGGCCAGCACCCCGAGGGGGCCGGCGGTCCAGGGGCCGAACCAGCGGGGCAGGACCACCGCGGAACGCGTGCGGGTCCGCAGCCGCCGGACCGCGCTGATGAGGAGGATGAGAGCGGCCAGCAGTAGTGCGCCGCGGCGCACCCACACCGCGGCCCCCTGGACGACCTGCCCCAGTTCGCCGCTGCCGATGAACGCCCCGGTCCCTACCGCGAGCACCACGAGGTAGGCGCCGGCCACGTAGGCCAGCGCGGTGATCCCCGGGCGGTGCAGCGGGGTGAGCAGAATCAACGCCACCCCGGCGATCGTGGCCGGGTTGAGGGAGTCCAGCGCCGCCAAGCCGGCTATCGCGGCGAGAAGACCCGTTGTCAGCA
>DASVVF010000835.1:0-4788 GCA_036386695.1 Catenuloplanes sp.
CGCACCGGCGAGGATGGCCTGGACGGCCTCCTCGGTGGACCTGGTCGCGCTGAGCCGGGCGGCCAACTCGGCCATCGCCTCGGTGGCGTGGCTCAGCTCGGCGCGCTGCAACGCCTCACTGCACAACCCGGTGACGGTGTCCAGCAGGTTCGCCAGAGCCTCGTCGGTGACCCGCCGCGGCCAGCTGACCAGCAGCGCCCCCAGGACGGTGCCGTCACCGTAGCGCAACGGCGCACAGATGCTGGTGGCGTCGACGACCGTGCGGTTGCCGCGCACCGCCGCCGCCACGCTGGTCGCCCCGTCGAGCGACACCCGGTACCAGCGGGCCGGATCCCCGCCGGCCTCCCACGACACCACGTCGAGCAGGTCGCGGCGCTCGCCGGCCATCGCCACCGCGCACCCGGCGGCTTCGAAGGCGACGGGTGCCTGGGTGACGATGGCCTCGGCGATCGCCCGGCGGCCCCGGGCGGCGCTGAGCCCGACGGCGAAGCGGGCCAACCCCTGCGCCCGGCGTAACGAACGTTGCCGTTCGGTGACGTCGCGGGCCACCGCCGCCAGGAAGACCGTACCGTCGCGTTCCAGGTCACCCACGGTGAAGACCTGGGAGTCCACCTCGACCTGCGCGCCGGTGTCGAAGCGGCGCAGCCTGGTCTCCGCGCGCGCGTGACCGTCGCGCACCGCGGCGCCGAGCACCTCGGTACGCCACCGCTCGCGCAGCTCCGGCGCGGCGTAGTCGGTCATCCGGGTCCGGCGTACCGCCTGCGCGGTGGGCAGACCGACCAGCTCGCGCCCGGCCGGGTTCAGGTAGACGATGTGGCCCTCGGCGTCGGCGACCGCGATGAAGTCCCCGGAGCGCTCCACCAACGCCCGGAACAGCCGCAGCTCCGCCTGGGCGGCGCGCTCCGCGCTGAGGTCGGCGGCATAGGCCAGCCAGCGCAGCGGCCCGGTGTCCAACGCCACCACACCGATCAGCACGGGCACCCGCCGGCCGTCGCGGTGCAGATACTCCTTGTCGAACGCGGCGACCCGGCCGGTGCGTCGCAGTTCGGCCAGCGCCCGCTCGTCGACGTACTCCCAACCCGGCGGGGTGAGCTGCGGCCAGCGCAGCCGCCCGGCGCCCAGGTCCGCGGCGGTGTAGCCGAGCATGTTCAGGAACGCGTCGTTGGCCTCGGTGACCTGCTCCCCGACCCCGCTGAACACGGCGAGCACGTCGGTGGCCGCGAGCCGGTCGTAGCGACTGCGTTCGGCACCCAGCGCCTCGACCAGTCTGGTGCGTTCGGTCACGTCGACGACGGTGAAACCGACCCCCACGTTCTGCTCCGTGCCGTCGACGCGGATCGGAAAGTAGCTGGCCACCACATGCTGCATCGCGCCGTTCGGCCGGTGCGGCGGCACCGCCGAGATGTCCACCCCGGTCACCGGGCCCCGGTCGAGGGCACGGCGCATCAACTCCTCCATCCGCGGCCCGTCGACCGGGAAGACGTCGCTGGGTCGGCGGCCCAGATGCTCGGCCTCGGGGAGGTGGTTCAGCGCACACAACGCCGGGTTCACCCGCTGGAAACGCAGGTCCAGGTCGACCCAGCCGAAGCCGACCGGCGACGCCGTCAGCAGCGCCCCGCTGATCGCGGCGGAGCGTTCGGCGGCGGAGTGCGCGGTCTCCCGGTCGTGGACGTCGGTCAGCGTGCCGACCCACTCCGTCAGCGCCCCGGCGTCATCATGCAGGCCGGTGGCGCGGGCCACGAAATGCCGGTACCCGCCGGTGGCGGCGTGCCACACTCGCCCGGTGCTCTGGTAGCGCCGCTGGCCGGTGGCGACGGCGTCCCGCCACGCCCGCCCCACGCCGGCGCGGTCGTCCGGATGCAGCATCGCCAGCCACCCGTCGCCGCGTTGCGCGGGCCACCCCTGGCCGGTGTAGGCCTGCCAGGACGGCTGGGGGCGGACGAACCGCCCGCCGCCGTCGGCGGTCCACACCACCGCCGTGGACGCCTCCAACAGTGACCGGAGCCGCTGGTCGGCCGGCTCCCCGGCCGCGTTCCCCGGTGCCACGGGCGCGTCGCCGGCCACCGGGCGGGGGCCACCGTCCGCCGGCCGGTAGATCTCCACGACGGCCACGTTGTCGCCATGGGCGGCGAGCACCTTCGCGGTCCGCCCGTGGACATCGCCGTCGCCGTCGCCGTCGCCGTCGCCGTCGCCGCCGTCGTCGCCGTCGTCCGCGCCCGCGGCGGCGGCGAGGCTGGCCGTCAGCTCGCCCAGCAGCCGCTGGCGGCGGTCCTCGACCACCCGGACGGTGGTCTCGGTGACCGTGGTGAAGACCCCGCCCGGTCGGCCCGACTCATCGATGACCGGGCCGCAGGAGAACGTGAAGTAGCCGTCCCGCGCGAACCCGTCCCGGTCGACGGTCAGCGCCAGGTCGGCGGAGCCGAACGCCCCTCGCCCGGTCAGCACGTCGTCCAGCAGCCGGCCGAGGTGCCGCCAGATCGGCGAGGACGCCGCCGCGCCGGGCAGCCCCAGCGGGTCGCCCGACGAAGGCCCCAGCAGGCGACGGTAGGCGTCGTTGTAGAGCAGGACCAGCTCGGGTCCCCACCACAGGGCGATCGGGGACGGGGAGCTCAGGCAGATCCCAACGGCGGTACGCAGGCTGGACGGCCAGTTCTGGACCGGCCCCAGGGCGGTGGACGCCCAGTCGTGTGCGGCGAACCGCGCCCCCATCCGTCCGCCGGCCGCGAACAGGCGGGGCAAGTCGAAACCCGAGGGCGAGCCGGAGCCGCTCACAGGCGACCTCCGCACCGGACGCTGCCAGGGAACCTGCTCGAAAAGCTACCACCGGCCGGTCAGCGGTGGTGCCTGGGCGCCTCAGCCGGCGATCACCGCCCGCCAGCCGCCCGCGTCGCTGACGTCGGTGGCGTCCCGCACGCCGTGCTGCGCGGCGAGGAAACCGGCGACGACCGACCCGTCGTCCAGCTCGACCCGGCCCAGGCCCAGCGGTACGGCAAGCGTGTCGAGCAGCACCCCGACGGCATGGTGCGGCACCTGCCACACCTCGACGGCGATGCCCCCGGCCGGCCCGTCGCCGGTGTACACCAGCCCGGGGCGGGGCACCCCGGGCCCCGGCAACCGGTACAGCCGGTACCCCCCGGCGGTGCGGGCGCGGGCGTACAGCCGGCCACCGAGCTCGGTCAGCTGGGGGTTGAGCGGCAGCCCGCTCAGGTGCGCACCGGCGACCGCCAGCAGCGTGGTCCCCGGTGGCAGGGTGGCGGCGGCCAGTCGGGTCGGGGCCGGCGCGCTGCCGCACCACCGGTCGGCGAGGTCCAGCAGCGCGGCGTCGGCGAAGGCCGGCGCCACGAACTGGACCCCGAACGGCAGCCCGTCGGGACGCCGTCCGGCCGGCACCGCCACCGCGCACAGGTCGAGCAGGTTGGCGAAGTTGGTGTAGGTGCCCAGCCGGGTGTTGACGCCGACCGGGTCGGCGGCGACCTCCCGATGGCGGGGATGCCCCGGCGTCACCGGCAGCAGCAGCGCGTCGACGTCGGGCCAGATCAGCTCGGTGCGCCGGCGCAGCGTCGCGAGCCGGTCGAGGGCCGCGAAGACCGCCGGTCCGCCCACGTCCCGCCCGGCCGTGACGATCTGGCGCACGATCGGGTCGAGCGTCGGGTCGCCGCCGGCCAGGTGTCCGCCGAATGCCGCCCACCGCTCAGCGATCCAGGGGCCCCCGTAGAGCAGTCGGGCCGCCTCCAGGAACGCGCCGACGTCGACCGGAACCACCCGCGCGGCCACCCCGGCGAGCCGGCTGAGCGCGGCGGTCCAGGCCAGCAGGTGCTCCGGGTCGAGGTCGATCGCCCCGGCGGGGACGCCGACCACCCGCATCCGGGCGGCGATCCCCGCCGGGGCCGGTGGCCGGGCCCGCGACCACGGGTCGTCGGGGTCGGCCCACGCCAGCACGTCGAGGGCGGCCCGCCCCTCGGCCACGGTGCGGGTGAAGGTGGTGACGCAGTCCAGCGACCGGCAGGCCGGCAACAGCCCCCTGGTGGAGACCAGCCCTCGGGTCGGCTTGATCCCGACGATGCCGTTGAACGCCGCCGGCACCCGCCCCGAGCCGGCCGTGTCGGTGCCCAGCGCCAGCGGCACCAACCCGGCGGCCACCGCCACCGCGCTGCCGGAGCTGCTGCCGCCGCTGACGTGCGCGGCGCTGGCCACGCTGTGGCACGCACCGTACGGGGTGCGGGTGCCGACCAGTCCGGTCGCGAACTGGTCCATGTTGGTCTTGCCGACCGGCACCGCGCCGGCGCGCATCAGCCGCCGCACGGCGACGGCCGAGGTGAGCGCCGGAAGCCGCGCCAGGCCGGGGTACCCGGCGGTGGTGGGATGCCCGGCGAGGTCGAGGTTGTCCTTGATGGCGAAGCGCAGCCCGGTCAGCGGGCCGTCCGGGGCGGCCGCGGCCAGGTCGGCGACCTCGTCGGCGGTCAGCTTGGTGATCCACACCGGTTGTCCGGGCGCTGCGGCGGTCGACCCGGTCGGGCCCGTCGGATCGGCGGTCGGACCGCCGGCGACGGTGGTGCAGCGGCTGCTCGCCGCCGGCGCGCTGCTGACCGGCAAGACGAACATGGACCAGTTCGCCACGGGTCTGGTCGGCACCCGCTCGCCGTACGGCGCCTGCCACAGCGTCTTCTCCGGCGACCACGTCAGCGGGGGGAGCAGCTCCGGCAGCGCGGTGGCGGTGGCCGCCGGCGTCGTCCCGTTGGCGTTGGGCACCGACACCGCCGGCAGTGGCCGGGTGCCGGCGGCGTTCAA
>DASVVF010000836.1:0-5480 GCA_036386695.1 Catenuloplanes sp.
CGCCGCGGCAACCGGCTCCGACGTGCGGCCCGGTCCGGTCGGCGTGGCAGCGCGGAAGGTGGCCGCGGGGCCAGGCTCATCGGGTGTGCTCCCGCAGCCTGCCGCGCCGGACCAGGACGATCAGGAACGGTGCCCCGATCAGGGCGGTGACCACGCCGGCCGGCACCTCGCCGGGGCGGTCCAGGACGCGGCCCAACGTGTCCGCGCCGAGCAGCAGCACCGCGCCGCCCAGCGCCGAACAGGGGACCAGCCAGCGCAGGTCAGGGCCGGTGCAGGCCCGCACCAGGTGCGGAACCACCAGGCCGACGAAGGTGACCGGTCCGGCCGCCGCGACCGCCGCGCCGGTGAGCACGATCACCGCGCCGGCCCCGAGCAGCCGCGTCACACCCAGGCGGACCCCCAGCGCACTGGCCACGTCGTCGCCCAACGCCAACGCGTTCAGCCGTGGCGCCAGCCCGAGCGCCGCCACCGCCCCCACCACGACGAACGGGCCCAACTGCCCGGCCAGGGCCCCGTCGCGGCCGGCGAGCGAGCCCACCGCCCAGAACCGGTACTCGTCCAGGGTGCGCACGTCCAGCAGCACCAGGGCGGAGGTGAAGCTGCCGAGCAGGGCGGTCACCGCCGCCCCGGCGAGCGCCAGTTTCACCGGCGAGGCGCCGCCGCTGCGCGCGGAGCCCCGCCCGGCGCCGCCGATCAGATAGACCAGAACCCCGGCGCAGGCCGCCCCGGCGAAGGCGAACCAGACGTACTCGTACGGCGAGGTCAGGCCGAACAGTCCGATGCCCGCCGCGACGGCGACCGCCGCCCCGGCCGAGATGCCCAGCAGCCCGGGGTCCGCGAGCGGGTTGCGGGTCAGTTCCTGCGCCACCGCGCCGGCCAACCCGAGGGCCAACCCGACGAGCAGGCCCAGCAGGGTACGCGGAAACCGCAGCGCCGAGACGACCAGCGCGTCACCGGTGCGGTCGCCGCCGAGCGCCGCGAGCGCCTCGGACAGCGGCACGCTCTTCGCGCCCACGGTCAGGCTGGCGAACACCGCCAGGGCCAGCGCGACCAGCAGCAGTGCCGCCCCGGCCGCCGGTCGACGGTGCGGGCGACCGGGCCTGCTGGCCCGGACGGGCGGTGTCGACAGGGTCGGGAGAGCCACCGAAGTAAGATAAGGCATACCTAACTTCAGCCTCGGACCGCACCGGGCGATCACAGCGCCGGACGAGGTTCCCGGGGCGGCTGACGGGGAACAGGACGGCTACCAAACGTCCTGGGAGGGGTTCTGCGATGCGGGCTTTGTTGACCACCGTCGGAGTGGTGGCGGTCGTGCTGATCGTGCTCGGTCTGGTCATCAAGGCCGTGAAGTGGCTGATCATCCTGGGGCTGATCGCCCTCGCGGCGGTCATCGTGATGGGCGTCCTGAAGGGCCGGCGGACCCTTCGCTAGCCGACGTGACGCGCCCGCCGGGCCGGGGACCCGCGCCCCCCGGCCCGGCGGGGAGGCGTCAACGAATGGTGATGTTGAGGGTCTTCTGCCCCGAGGCCGGGACCGGGACCCGCCTGGCGCGCGCCGGTTCGGCTACCCCGTCGTACCAGCCGTCGACCGGCCGGCCCGCGCTGTCCTCGATCCCGTGGTGCAGGATGATCGGCTCCGAGCCCGGTACCCGCATCGTGTAAACCCCGTCGGCGCCGAAGTCCGCCTTCCCCATCGGATCCCCGGTCACCGGGTGGTAGGCGGTCAGCCGCCCCGAGCCGATCGCCCGGTTCGCCAGCCGGACGGTGCCCCGCACGGTCGTGCCGACCTTGAGAACGGCGTTGTACCCGGTGGTCGCGTCCGAACGCACCCGCACCTTGGCGGCCTTGAACCGGTTCGCGACGCCGCCCGACCACTGCCGGGCCACCCCGTCGACGGTGAACAGCAACGGCCATTCGTACGGGCCGAGGCCCGACAGGGTGTAGCGGCCATCGTCCTCGATGTGGGTGCCGTGTGACGGCCCGGCGCCGAAGTCCCACGCGCTGTAGGACACGTTGCCGCTGGTCACCGGTTTGCCGTCGGGGCCCGTGACGGTGCCGCTGACCGTCCCGGCCCGGTCGAACCGGACCGCCGGGGCGGTGGCGACCGCCCCGGCCCGCACCGTGATCCGGGCTGCCGCGCGCTGGTCCCCGGTGCCGCCGGACCTGCCGACCCACTGGTGCCCGTAGGGGCTCTCCGACGGCGCGGACGCGAACAGCGCGTACGTGCCCGGTTCGACGGCGTAGGTGCGCACCCGACCCTGGGCGTCGGTACACACGCCGGAGCCTTCGCCGGGCCCGCCCTCGGCGGGGGCCAGCGGCAGCAGGCAGGCGTCGGCGACCGGCTGACCGGTGACCCGGTCGGTCACGGTGGCCTGGATGGCCCCGCCCAGGGTCAGCGGAACCGACACGGCGGCGGACTGGCCGGCGGTCAGGGTCGTGTCGGCCTCCGTCCTCAGGTAGAGACCGTCGTCGCCCGGAGTCACCCACAACCCGTACGGGCCGGCAGCGAGGTTGTCGAACACCAGTTCGGCGCCGGTGGTGCAGCCACTGTGATCGGCCTGCGACTGGAAGAGGAGGTCGACGCAGAAGTCGCTGACCGGGGCACCGGTCCGGGCGTCCTTCGCGGTGACCCGCAGTCGCGCGCCGGCGACCCGGGTGTCGTTCACGGTCGCCGTCTCGCCGGCCTTGACGGTGATCCGGTCCGCGTCGTCCCGGTTCCCCTTGCCGTACGCGTACTGGCGACGCCCGCCGTCCCGCTCCTCGAAGGCGACGAGGTACCGCCCGACGAAGACGTCGTCGATGCGGTAGTTGCCCTGGGCGTCGGTTTCGGTGGTGAAGCTGGTGCTGCCGTCGCCCACGTCGCCACTGCTCAACGCGACCCGGAAACCGGCCAGCCCGTTGCCCCGCGCGTCGGTGAACCGGCCGGCCACCGCCCCGGTCGCGATCAGGGTCTCGTTGACCGTGGTCCGCTGGCCAGCGGTGACCGGGAACGGCTTGGCGTCCGCGAAGGCGCGGGCGCCCGGCACCCACTGCACCGCCCCGTTGGTCAACTGGAACGACAGCGTGTACGCCCCCGCCAGGACCCGGGCGAACGAGTAGTTCCCGTTGCCGTCGGTGGTCGTCGAGCCGGCCCAGCTGCCGTCGAACTCCAGGCTGACCCTGGCGCCGGCGACCGGCCGACCGGCAGCGTCGACCAGTTTTCCGCCGAGTCCCCCGGTGGGCAGCAGCGCGTCGTCGGCGACCTCGTGCCGGTCGGCGGCCACGGCGAACGTGGTCGCCGAATGCTCATCGCGCTGGCCCGGGACCCACTGGCTCATGCCGCGGTACTCGAACATGACCCGGTACCCGCCGGGAAACACGTGTATCGCGTACCGACCGTCCTGGTCGGTCCGGGTGCGCGGCCACACCCCGCTGAAATCCAGGGGTCTGGCGTGCACCTCGGCGTTCACCAGCGGGGCGCCGGCGGAGTCGGTCAGCCGGCCGGTGATCGTGCCGACGCCCAGCAGCCGCTCGTCGAGGGTGAGGGTCTGCCCGGCGCTGACCGTGAACGCGGTGGCCTGCTCCCGCTCGACCTTGCCGGGCGCCCACTGGGCCAGCCCGGCGTTGGTGACCTTCACCTTGACGGTGCCGGCCCGCACGTCGCCGACGGTGAACCGCCCGGCGGCGTCGGTCGTCGTGTCCTTCAGGAGTTCCCAGTCCTCGTCGTCGGCGGTGTAGACCTCGACCGTGGCTCCGGCGGCCGGCGCGCCGGCGCTGTCGGTCACTTCGCCGTGGATGGTGCCCGTCTCGGCGGCGTGGCGGGTGCCCTGCTCGGCCGCGGCCCGCGCGGGGGTGGCGAGGCCGGTCGTGGCGAGCACGACCGCCAGGACCGCGAAACCGAGACGAGCCAGCGGTGCTCTGCTCATCGTCCTGTCCTTGGTAGGGGGTGGAGCACACGATCGGGCGGGACCCACAACGCTGGTAACCCCCGTCGATCTGTGCGGCCGGCGCAGGATAACCGACCGGCGCGGAGCCGGTACGCCCGCCGCCGCCGCGTAATCGCGGAACGATCGGGTACCCGCCGCGTCGTGACGCCGACACGGCGCATCGCGACGCAGGTCGAAGCGGAATCCAGGGTTGGGGGTGCGAGATGCCGAAACCGGTATCCGAACAGGTTGTGGTGATAGCAGGAGCGTCAACCGGAATCGGGCGGGCCAGCGCGTTGGCCTTCGCCGCGCGGGGCGCCAGCGTGGTCTGCGCGGCCCGCGGTGCCCAGGCGCTGCAGACCCTGGTGCAGGACATCGCCGAGGCGGGCGGCACCGCCATCGCGGTGCCGACCGATGTCGCCGACCCGGCGGCGGTGCGGGCGTTGGCCGCCGCCGCGGAGCAGCGGTTCGGGCGGATCGACACCTGGGTGAACGCGGCCGCCGTCAGCGTCTACGGGTCGGTCGAGGAGATCACCGACGAGGAGTTCGACCGGGTCATGCGGGTCAACTTCCTCGGCCAGGTGCACGGCGTGCACGCGGCGGTGCCGGCGTTGCGCCGCGCCGGTGGTGGGGTGATCGTGGGTATCGCCTCGGTGGAAGGGGTGCGGGCGGTGCCGATGCACGCCCCGTACACCGCCAGCAAGTGGGCGCTGCGCGGGTTCTACGACTGCCTGCGGACCGAGTTGGCGATGCAGGGGGCCCCGATCGCCGTGACCACCATCCTGCCGGCGTCCATCGACACCCCGTTCTTCGAGCACGCCCGCAGCAAGCTCGGTGCCATGCCGAAGCCGCCACCGCCGGTGTACGCGCCGGAAATCGTAGCGGAGACCATTGTGTACGCGGCCCGACACCCGCGCCGGGAGATCGCCGTCGGCGGCTCGGCCATCGGGTTCCTCCTGGGCCAGCGGTTGTCACCGGCGCTGACCGACGCGCTGCTGTCGATCCGGCGGATCGGTGCGGGGGCGCAGCGCAGCGACCGGCCCGACAACGGGGTGGACAACCTCGACGCGCCACTCGACGGGCCGGGACAGGTGCACGGCAGCTACCCGGGGCGGGTGCTGAAGCGCAGTGTCTTCACGCAGCTGATCGGCCGACGTCGACGCCCCGGCGACGTGCTGACCGCGGTGCTGGCCGGCGCCCGCCGGCTGCGTCCGGCCGCGAAGCGGCCGCCCGGCCAGGACCGGCGCCCGAGCGGCGCGTCCACGCCGGAACCGGCGGGTTCGCGCCCCTAGCCGCCGCCGGCCGCACCCCGGGTCCGCGTCCGGCGCCGGCCGGCCGGGCCGGGCCGGCGGCAGCCGGCCGGCCCGGCGGGCTCAGCGGGTACGTTCCGGCTGGTCGGTTTCGGCGGCCAGCAACTGCTCGAACGTCGTGGACAGGGCGAACGGGTCGGCGGCGGCCGGCGTGGCTTCCCGCCGACGGAGCTGTTCGGCCAGCTCGCGGGCGGCACGTCGGCCCCGGGCGCGCAGTGCCCCGTCGGCGCTCGCGCCGGCCCAGTCCTCCGGGGCGGCGAACACGG
>DASVVF010000837.1:0-3288 GCA_036386695.1 Catenuloplanes sp.
CCTCGACCAGGTGGGTGCTGACCACCACGCAGGTGTCCGTGCCGAGGTCGCGCAGCAGGGCCCGGAAGGTCAGCCGCTGTTCCGGGTCCAACCCCGCGGTGGGCTCGTCCAGCAGCAGGATCGCCGGGTCGTTGACGATCGCCTGCGCGATGCCGACGCGGCGCAGCATGCCGCCGGACAGGGTCCGCAGCCGCCTGTCGGCCCGGTCGGACAGGTCCACCCGGTCGATGGCGCGTTGGGCCGCCGCCGGGATGTCGCGGGCCGGCATCTCCTTGAGCCAGGCCAGGTACTCCACGAACTCCCGGACGGTGAACCACCGGTAGTAGCCGAACGCCTGCGGCAGGTAGCCCAGCGCCCGACGCACCCGGCGCAGGTCGCCCTGCGCGTGCACCGGCTCGCCCAGCAACTCCAGTTGCCCGCCGGCCGGGCGCGACACCGTCGCCAGCGCCCGCATCAGCGTGGTCTTGCCGGCCCCGTTCGGGCCGAGTAGGCCGTATACGCCGACGCCGAGGGCCAGGTCCAGGTCGGTCACGGCCAGGTGCCGGCCGGCCGTGAGCCGCAGTCGTTGGGCCCGGACCTGCCAGGCGTGGACAGTGGGCGCCGTCTCCGCGGCGCTGACCGCGCGTATCATGAATCTCCTTTGTGGACCGGATGGGCCGGCCGGGCCGGCAGTTCGGCTGGGCCGGCGGTTCGGCCGGGCTAGCGATGACTGGCGGGACGCCGGAGCGGATCCCGCCACAGCAGGAGGGCCGCGGTGGCCAGGACGGCGCACGCCGCCCACGCCGGTGTGCTGGTCGGGTCCAGCGCCGCCGGCAGTCGGGACTGCGCCACGCCGGGCACCACGACGGCCGCCACCCACACCACGGCCACGGCGGTGGCGGCCCGGGCAACCCCGACAACCGCGCCCAGGGCGAGCGTGCCGACCGTGCACACCAGGCACGGCAGCAGCCACCGGGCCGGCGTGGCGCCGACCACGAGACCGGCCACCGCCAGCACCGGCATGACGGCGACGAGGACGGCCAAGGTGCGCCGCAGCACCAGGGTCAGGCCCGTCCGCGCGGTGGAGGCGACCAACTCGCCCACCTCGTCCAACCGGCGGCTCCACGACGCGGCCACCCCCAGAATGGGCACAATCGGGGCGATGAGCAGCAGCACCGACGGTCGGGGGTCGTCGACCCGGGCGGCGACGAGATCCATCAGTACGGCGACCAGCGGCACGAGGACGGTCACCGCCAGCCACGGCCAGGCCGTCGGGGCCGCCCACCGGAACAGCGCCGGGAACCGGCGCCGTCGTGCCGGTGGCAGGCCGGCGACCTGCGGCTGTACGACGTCCCAGACCCCCGCGACGACCGCCGCCACCGCCGGGTTTCCGGTGGTGACCGCGTCGGCGAGCCGCGCCCGGCAGCCGGCGCAGCCATCCAGGTGGGCTTCCACCGCCCACGCCGTGTCGGCGGGCAGGTGTCCGCCGCCGGCGTACACGACGATCAGGTCCGGCGCCACGTGCGCGCCGGTCACGACAGCGCCCGCCGTAGTTCGGTGCGGGCCCGCCGGGCCCGCGACTTGACGGTGCCCTCGGGCACACCGAGCAGCGCCGACGTTTCCCGGACGGACAGCCCGTCGAGCACCATGGCCCGCAACACCGCGCGAAGCTCCGGCGCGAGGTCACGCAGCGCTCCGGCCATCGGGTCGTTCATCACCATGTCCAACACCTCGTCCTCAGCCGCCGGAACGGTCGCCGGGGCCGGCAGGTCGACACCGCCCGGTGGAGGCTGTGCCAGCCGGGCCCGGCGCCGGAACGCGTCGACCAGCCGGCGGGCCGCGATCGTCCACAGCCATCCCGCCGCGCTGCCGCCCGCCGCCACCCCCGCGTAGCTGGCCGCCGCCCGCCAGACGGCGAGAAACGACTCCTGCATGACCTCCGCGACGATGTCGTCGTCAGCGCAGCGGCGGCGTAGCCGCACGGCCAGCCACGGTGCGGTACGTCGGTAGAAGGCGTCGAACGCCGCCCGGTCACCGCGAGCGACGCGGCGCAGCAGCGCCTCGTCATCAGCGGCTTCGTCGATGTCGCTGTCGCCCACCCGCGTCACCCCCTCTCCACCCGGCTAGACGAACAGGGTCGCCCGGCGGATCTTCCCGGGAGTGTGACCTGTAGCACAACTACCCGACGACGTACTGCCAGGGTCCGGTGCCGGCAGGTCGCGTGCGGGTCACCCGAACCAGACCATCGCCTGCCCGTGTGACCTGGTCCAGGCGAGCGGCCGCCCGTCCAGCGCCAGCACGTTGTGCAGCGCGTCGCCCGGTGGGCTCGGCAGATCGTCGTAGGGCAGCACGTCCGGGGCCTCGTTGGCGATCCAGTGTCCGGGTAACCGGCCAACCACCTCGGCGAACGCTTCCCGCCGCGCGGATGTCACCTGGTACAGCACACTGGTGTGGAAGACCACCAGCGTCGCATCGGCCGGCGCCCGGGCGGCCAGCGCCGGAAGGTCGTCGACCAGGTCTCCGCGTATGAGCAGCGGCGGCTCGGCCCTGGCGACGGCGGCCGCGCGGCGCAGCCGGGCGCGGCGGTGCGCGTGCTCCGGCCAGATCAGCGCGTCGAGCCAGGCGACGTCCGCGGGGTCGGTCACGTCCAGCGGGTTCAGGTCCAGTCCGGCCCGCCACACCACCTGCGGTACCCCGGCCGGCCGGGTCATGCCGGTGACCGCGCAGTCGAGGACCGGTTCGCCGGTGCCGACCGGCCGGTCGCCGTAGCGGTAGCCGTACCGGTCCGGGTAGAGGCAGAGCCCCGCGGACGCGCCCACCTCCAGCAACGCCAGCGGCTGCGGCAGCGCGGCGAGCACGGGAAGCAGCAGGGCGCACCGGCCGGGCTCGTTCGTCTGGGTGGCGCGTTCGCGCAGCCGCGCCTCGATCGCCGGCCAGTTCGCCACCGCGAAATCGTGGAAGGCGGCCGGATCACCGACCGGGCCGCCGAGGGACCGTACGACACCGAACAGCAGGTTCGGTTGCCGCTTCGCCGGCGGAAGGGTGCCGAGCCGGGCGAGCACCTCGTCGTCGCGGGAGACCGCGTAGGACAAACGCTCGTACGCGCTCGACACGCCGCGCGCCTCGCGCGCCCCGAATTCGATGTACCGCGCGGGGGTATCCATGCGTCAAGCCAGGTAGCGCAGCACGGCCAGCACCCGACGGCTGTCGGAGGACGACGGTGGCAGGCCCAGCTTGGCGAAGATGTTCGCCACGTGTTTCTCCACCGCCCGCTCGGTCACCACCAGTGCCCCGGCGATCGCCGTGTTG
>DASVVF010000838.1:0-2510 GCA_036386695.1 Catenuloplanes sp.
CCTCGACCACGTACCCACCGGGGATCACCCGGGTGGCACTGGTGAGGTTGCCGGCGATGGCGAACGCACCGAAGTTGCCGCCGAGGCTCTGCCGGTTGGTGAAACTGATCCGGTACTGGCCGTCGTCGTCCTCGTAGCCACGGTTCTTGGTGTTGTCCGGGTCCAGGAAGATCTCCACCGAGTCCTGTTCCCACACGTTGGGGCTGGACGCGTCGAGGTGCGGGTCGGTGACGGTGGTGAGCACGTACAGCCGGTTGTCGTCCCACAGGGTGCGGACGGTGGCGGTCGCCGTGCCGGCGCCGCCGGTGAGCGCGACCGGGGTGTCGCTGGGCGGCGCGGTCGCCCATGCCGGGTCGACCGTCCCGTCGACGACCGGCGTGCCGCGGGGCGCGTCGACGCGGCGTACCGCGGGGGTGAGGGTGAGCTCACCCAGCCGCGGGTTGGCCAGGTTGGCCTGGTTGTTCCAGGACAGCGGGTGGGCGCGCCGGTTGGCGTCGGTGACCCGCAGGTCGAACGGCAGCCGCTGGCCGGACGCCCCGGCCGCCGGGAGGGGGATCGAGGCCTCGACGCGGTACCCGGCGCTGCTGTGCCGGATCGCCCTGGTGACGTCCCTGGGCGGGCTCGATCCGTTCAGGCGGATCCGGGTGTCGCCGAGGTGGACATCGACGGCGTCACCTCCGGTCGCGGTGGTGTCGTTGACGTCCGCGATCAGGAACAGCCGGTCGCTGCCCCAGCGCAGCGCGAACGACGCCGCCAGCCCACCCCGGGCGGGGATCTCGGCGCGGGGGACCAGCCGCCACTCCAGTTCGTCGTTGCCGTCGATCTCCGGCGCGCCGGCCGGGGTGGTCAACCGCCGGGTCACCGGCGGCAGCCTGGAGGGATCGACCACGCCCCAGTACGCGGGCTTCGCTTGGAGCTGGTCGTCGAAGAGCAGCGGCGGGTTGAGCCGGGTGATCGGGAACACCGACAGCCAGGTGCCGTCGTCACCGACCCCCCAGGTGGTCACCGAGCTGATGTGGGCGGCCTGGCGGCGCAGCGCGTCGAACACCTCCGCGTACCGGTAACCCTGCAGCGCCAACACCTCCGGCGGAACGGTGGCGTAGGAGTCGCTGAAGTTGTCGTACACGCTGATGTCCAGCTCGGTGACCTGGTTGTCCAGGCCGAGCCGGGCGAACGCCTGGATGGTCCGCTCGATCTCGGCACCGGACGGCCGTTCGATGTTGATGTGCAGCTGGTGGCCGACGCCGTCGAGCGGGACGCCCTCGGCCTGGAGCTGGCGCACCAGCTTGACCAGCGCGTCGCGCTTGCGGGCGAACTCGGTGTTGTAGTCGTTGATGTACAGCTTGGCGGCCGGGTCGACCTCGTGCGCCACCCGGAAGGCGGTCCGGATGAAGTCCAGCCCGGTGATCCGGTACCAGGGGCTGTCCCGCAGCCCGTCGGCGGCGTATTCGTCGACCACCTCGTTGACCACGTCCCACGAGGAGATCTTTCCGGCGTACCGGCCCATCACCGCCCGGATGTGCCGCTCCAGGCGGCCGAGCAGCAGGGCCTTGTCCGCCGGGGTCGGCGTCAGGTCGTTGCCGGCCGCGTCCTGGAAGACCCAGGCCGGCACCTGGGAGTGCCAGACCAGGGTGTGCCCGCGCACGAGGAGTCCATTGCGGACACCGAAGTCGACCTGGGCGTCGGCCTCGGCGAAGCGGAACTGCCCCTCGGTCGGCTCGGTGCTGTCCCACTTCAGGGCGTTGCCCGGGGTCACCGAGCTGAAGTGCCGGCGGACCAGATCGGCGTGCAGGCCGATGGTCTCGCGCCGGGCGATCGCGGCGCCGATCGCGAAATCCGGGGCGAGGACCTGCTTCAACGACGGGATGTCGGTCTGGATGGGCAGCGGGGTGACGTAGCTGACGGTGAGGTCGTCGGAGTAGAAGGAGGCGAGGCTGCCGGCCGACTCGACGTACAGGGTGAGGAAATCGACGTCGTGCGAGAGGGTGTAGGAGCCGCGCAGCTCCGTCCAACCGTCCGCCGTCACGGTCGTCTCGCCGGTCACCCGGTCGTAGCTGGGCACCCCGGCGGTTCGCCGTTCCATGCTCAGCTTGAGGGCGGCGGCGGACTCGCCCGCGACCAGCCGGACCCGGATCGAGATGGTGTACTTCGAACCCTTCGACAGCACGGTCAGAACGTTGCGTGACGGGCCCATCCAGGACTGGGTACGCCCGGTGGTGAGCAGGCTGCGGGCCCCGCCGTGCGCCTGCTCCCCGGTGACATTGAGCTGCTCCCGGCCCGCCCGTCCGGCCCAGCCCTGGACCGTGCCGTCCTCGAAGGTGCTGCTGAGGCCGGCCTGCTGCGGCGGCCCCTCGGGCGGCGCGGCGGTCATCACGACGGTCACGTCGTCGAGATCGTAGGAGACGCCGGCGTCGGCGCTCTCGACGTACAGCTGCAACTGGGCGGACGCCGGAGGCACCGTGTAGCTACCGCGTAGTTCCACCCAGGCGGCGTCGGTGACCTGGCCGTTG
>DASVVF010000839.1:0-5813 GCA_036386695.1 Catenuloplanes sp.
TGCAGCGGCGGGGCGAGCGCTCCCACCGCCTCCCGGAAACGCTCGTCAAGATCTTGAGGGGTGGTCACGCACCACAGCATCGCCGACCGGCGCCAGCAGTGCCATCGGTGCGAACGGTGCCGTTCGGGCCCCGGCGGAACCGCCCTGGTAGCACGGTCGCAAGCTGTCCCCCGGTGGCAGACTGCCCAGCATGCTGAGTGAAGTGATCACGGTTCGAACCGGCGGCCGGCCGGTGGTACGCGACATCACCGCCGAGGCGCACCAGTTCCTGGATGGGCGGGGCGACGGCCTGCTGCACGTGTTCGTGCCGCACGCCACGGCCGGGGTGGCGATCATCGAGACCGGGGCCGGCTCCGACGAGGACCTGCTGACCGCCCTGGACGGTCTGCTGCCCACCGACGACCGCTGGCGGCACCGGCACGGGACCCCCGGGCACGGGCGCGACCACGTGCTGCCGGCGTTCGTGGCGCCGTACGCCACGCTGCCGGTGCTGGCCGGCCGCCTCGCCCTGGGCACCTGGCAGTCCGTCTGCCTGGTCGATCCGAACGGCGACAACCCGACCCGCCAGGTGCGCTTCTCCTTCCTGCCGGGCTGAGCGGTTCTCCGCGCCGGGCTGACCGGGTCTGACCGGCGGATCCCGGCGGGACCCGGGCGCATCCGGCATGTCCGAAACGCCGATCAACGCAAAGTTACCGGCAGGTAGCTGTGTCGATCGTCGCGTCTCCGTGGGGTGGACGTGACGTGGGCGGATGCAGGGGGCAGGATGGAACAGAGACCTGTCCCACACGGGGTGACGGATCTGAGCGTGAGGAATGCCTGTGGCCACGGAACGCAAGCGCCCGGTGATCAGCGACGGCCTACCGAGCCAGCTTCCGGACATCGATCCCGATGAGACCCATGAGTGGATCGAGTCGCTCGACGGAGTGATCGACGAACGCGGCGCCAAGCGCGCCCGCTACGTCATGCTGCGCCTACTGGAGCGGGCCAGGGAGCGGCAGGTCGGGGTGCCGCCACTGACCGCCACCGACTACATCAACACCATCCCCCCGGAACGCGAGCCCTGGTTCCCCGGCGACGAGAACGTCGAGCGGCGCATCCGCGCGTTCATCCGGTGGAACGCCGCGGTGCTGGTGCACCGGGCGCAGCGGCCGGACATCGGCGTAGGCGGGCACATCTCGACGTACGCGTCGAGCGCCAGCCTCTACGAGGTGGGCATGAACCACTTCTTCCGAGGCAAGGACCACCCCGGCGGCGGTGACCACATCTTCTTCCAGGGTCACGCCTCCCCCGGCATGTACGCCCGGGCCTTCCTCGAGGGGCGGCTCTCCGAGGACCGGCTCGACGGGTTCCGCCAGGAGCTGTCGCACCACGGCGGCGGCCTCCCGTCGTACCCGCACCCCCGGCTGATGCCGGACTTCTGGGAGTTCCCCACGGTGTCGATGGGGCTCGGCCCGCTCAACGCGATCTACCAGGCCCGGTTCAACCGCTACCTGCAGCACCGTGGCATCAAGGACACCAGCGACCAGCACGTCTGGGCGTTCCTCGGCGACGGCGAGATGGACGAGGTCGAGTCGCTGGGCGCGATCGGCCTGGCCGCCCGCGAGGAGCTGGACAACCTCACCTTCGTGGTGAACTGCAACCTGCAGCGCCTCGACGGCCCGGTGCGCGGCAACGGCAAGATCATCCAGGAGCTGGAGTCGTTCTTCCGGGGCGCCGGGTGGAACGTCATCAAGGTGGTCTGGGGTCGTGAGTGGGACCCGCTGCTGGCCGCCGATACCGACGGCGCGCTGGTCAACCTGATGAACACCACCCCCGACGGCGACTTCCAGACCTACAAGGCCGAGTCCGGCGCCTTCGTCCGCGAGCACTTCTTCGGCCGTGACCAGCGCACCCGCAAGATGGTCGAGCCGATGTCCGATGAGGAGATCTGGGGCCTCAAGCGGGGCGGGCACGACTACCGCAAGCTGTACGCGGCGTACAAGTCGGCCACCGAGCACACCGGGCAGCCGACGGTGATCCTGGCCAAGACCATCAAGGGTTGGACGCTCGGCTCGCACTTCGAGGGCCGCAACGCCACCCACCAGATGAAGAAGCTGACGCTGGAGGACCTCAAGCAGTTCCGCGACCGGCTCTACCTCGACATCTCGGACGAGGCGCTGGAGAGCAACCCGTACCTGCCGCCGTACTACCGCCCGGACGACAAGTCCGAGGAGATGCAGTACCTGCGCGAGCGGCGCGGCCAGCTGGGCGGCTTCCTGCCGTCGCGGCGCACCACCACGATCCCGTTGGCCATCCCGCCCTCGGAGCGATTCGGCGACGTCAAGCGCGGCTCCGGCAAGCAGAAGATCGCCACCACGATGGCGTTCGTCCGGCTGCTCAAGGACATCATGAAGGACAAGGGGTTCGGCGACCGCTGGGTGCCGATCATCCCGGACGAGGCCCGTACCTTCGGGATGGACTCCCTCTTCCCGACCCGCAAGATCTACTCGCCGCACGGGCAGAACTACACCCCGGTCGACCGCGAGCTGTTCCTGTCGTACAAGGAGTCCACCAGCGGGCAGATCCTGCACGAGGGGATCAACGAGGCCGGTTCGACGGCGTCGTTCATCGCCGCCGGGACGGCGTACGCCACCCACGGCGAGCCGATGATCCCGCTGTACATCTTCTACTCGATGTTCGGCTTCCAGCGCACCGCCGACGAGCTGTGGGCCGCGGCCGACCAGATGACCCGCGGGTTCCTGCTCGGCGCGACGGCCGGGCGCACCACGCTCAACGGCGAAGGCCTGCAGCACGAGGACGGGCACTCGCAGCTGATCGCGGCGACGAACCCGGCGGTGGTGGCGTACGACCCGGCGTTCGCGTTCGAGATCGCGCACATCATGGAGGCCGGCCTGCACCGGATGTACGGCGAGCAGCAGGAGAACGTCTTCTACTACCTGACCATCTACAACGAACCGATCCTGCAGCCGGCCGAACCGGAGAGCGTGGACGTCGAGGGACTGCTGCGCGGCATCTACCGGTACGCGGCGGCCCCGGCCGGGCAGGACGGACCGAAGGCGCAGATCCTCGCCTCCGGCACCGGCATGCAGTGGGCCCTCAAGGCCCAGCAGCTGCTGGCGCAGGACTGGGGGGTGGCCGCCGACGTCTGGTCGGTGACCTCCTGGACGGAGCTGCGCCGCGACGCCGTGCAGGTCGAGGAGTACAACCTCCTGCACCCGGCCGAGGAGCCGAAGGTGCCGTACGTCCAGGCCAAGCTCGCCGACGCGGACGGCCCGTTCGTCGCGGTGAGCGACTGGATGCGCGCGGTGCCGGACCTGATCTCGCGATGGATCCCCGGCGACTACACCTCGCTGGGCACCGACGGATTCGGCCTGTCCGACACCCGGCACGCGCTGCGCCGGCACTTCCACGTCGACGCGGAGTCGATCACCGTGGCGGCGCTGCGCCAGCTCGCCCGCCGGGGCGCGGTGCCGGTCGCGGTGCCCGCCGAGGCGGCGAAGAAGTACGCCATCGACGACGTCAACGCCGCCCCGGTGGGCGAGACCGGCGGCGACTCGTAGCGGCACGCGAGCGGACCGGAAGCGGTACGCGACCGTGAAGGGGCCCGCCTCGGCGGGCCCCTTCACGCGTCACCGGTCGCCCCCGGTGAGCCGGTCGCCGGCCCGGGTCGCGCAACACCCCCCGGGTCGCGCAACACCCCCCGGATCGCGCAACACCCCCCGGATCGCGCAACGGCGCAGGACAGCCGGGGATCCACCCATAGTGAGCTTGCCGTTCGCGCCCGGTGACGGGAGACGACGACGCGGCCCGCCGCACGCAAATCGTCTGCCCGGGTGGGTTTGCGACCGCGTCCCGAGCCGCTACAGTCCGAGCAACTTTCGCGTTCGGCGATGTGGTGGCAGCTCGAGGAGGGGTCCATGGCGTTCCCGCCCGGCGTCCGGGGCGGCCTGCGGTGACCACCCTGGATCCCACGCCCACCGCCCTGCCGGCCGCGCTGGCCGAACCCACCACCAGGGTTTCCCGCGGCTGGATCGCCCTCATCTTCAGCGCCAACCTCGGTGTCTGGATGGCCTTCCTGACCCCGGTGCAGATCCTGCTGCCGCAACAGGTCGCCGCGATCGACCCGGCGACCAAGGAAGCGACCCTGAGCTGGGTCTTCGGTTTCGGCGCCCTGGCCGCGATCATCGCCAATCCGGTCGCCGGGGCGCTGTCTGACCGCACCTGCCTACGCCTGCGCGGTCGGGAACTGGGCCGGCGGCACATCTGGACGGCGGCCAGCGCCCTCCTCGGCGCGATCGCCCTGGTGCTGCTCTCCCGCCAGCACACCGTCGCCGGGGTGGTGGTGGGCTGGGTAGCGGCCCAGATCTGCTTCAACGCGATGCTGGCCAGCCTGACCGCCGCCGTACCGGACCGGGTCCCGGTGCTGCAACGCGGTGCGGTGTCCGGCTGGGTCAGCATCCCGCAGGCACTCGGCCTGGTCCTCGGGGCGGTGCTGGTCACCAGCGTGGTCACCGGCACCGCCACCGGCTACCTGGCGGTGGCCGCCCTGATGATCCTGCTGGCGCTGCCGTTCGCGCTGCTGACCCGCGACGATCCGCTACCGCGGGCGCACCGGGCACCGCTGCGGGCACGGGACCTCATCGCCGGCATGTGGGTCAGCCCGCGCCGGCACCCCGACTTCGCGTGGGCCTGGGGCACCCGGTTCCTGGTCCAGGTCGGCAACGCACTGGGCACCCTGTATCTGCTGTACTTCCTGACCGACGAGGTCCGCCACCCGCACCCCGAGTCCGGGCTGCTGACCATGATCCTGCTGTACACCGCCGGGATGATGGCCACCGCGGTGATCTCCGGCCGGCTCTCCGACCGCAGCGGCCGGCGCAAGCCGTTCGTGATCTGGTCCGGCGTGATCATGGCGGTCGCCGCGCTGCTGCTCGCCCTGTGGCCGACCTGGACCGTGGCACTGGTGGCGGCCGTGCTGCTCGGCGCGGGCTACGGCGCGTACCTCGCCGTGGACGCCGCCCTGATCACCCAGGTGCTCCCGGAGGCCACCACCCGGGCCAAGGACCTGGGCGTCATCAACATCGCCAACTCGGCGCCGCAGGTGCTCGGCCCGGCGCTGTCCGCCCCGATCGTCGTGTACCTCGGCGGATACTCCACGCTGTACGCGGCCACCGCGGTGATCACCCTGCTGGGCAGCGTGTTGGTGACCCGGATCCGCTCCGTCTCCTGAGCCCGCGACGCCTCCGGCGGGCCGGCGGGGCGGTGTCCCGGCAAACCCGGTGGCGGCAGGCCGTAAGCTGGGGGCCGTGACGGTACGCGTGCGCTTCGCCCCTTCCCCGACCGGAATGTTCCATGTCGGCGGTGCCCGATCGGCGCTGCAGAACTGGATCTACGCCAAGCAGCACGGCGGCGTGTTCGTGTTGCGTGTCGAGGACACCGACGCCGCCCGCAACCGCCCGGAGTGGACCGAGAACATTCTGTCGGCCCTCGACTGGATCGGCATCGAGCGCGACAGTTACGAAGGCCCGTACTTCCAGTCGGCCAACGCCGGCGAGCACCGCGCGGCGGCCGACCGGCTACTCGCCGCCGGGCGGGCCTACTACTGCGACTGCACCCGAGAGGCGGCACAGGCCCGCACCGGCTCGCAGTACCAGGGGTACGACGGCTTCTGCCGCGACCGTGGGCTACCCGCCGGCGACGGACGGGCGCTGCGCTTCCGCACCCCCGACACCGGTCAGACGGTGGTCGTCGACCTGATCCGCGGCGAGCCGACGTTCGACAACACCCTGATCGAGGACTTCGTCATCGCCCGC
>DASVVF010000840.1:0-3652 GCA_036386695.1 Catenuloplanes sp.
CGGTCGGGCAGCATCTGGTGGCCCGGCTCGGCGGCGACGAGTTCGTCGTCCTACTGGAGGACACCACCTGCACCGACGACGTGCTCAAGATCGCGAACGCCGCGTTGGCGGCGATCAACGAACCGACCGTCGTGGACGGGCACGAGTTGACCGTCTCCGGCAGCATCGGCATGGTGGAACGGGCCATCGAGGGGACCTCCCCGAGTGACGTGATGCGCGCCGCCGACGTCACCCTGCACTGGGCCAAGGAGGCCGGGCGGGGTCGGTGGGCGTTGTTCGACGCGGCCCGCGCCGAACGCGAGGTGGCCCGGTACGCGCTGTCCGCGGACATGCCGGGCGCGCTGGACCGCGGCGAGTTCCACCTGGAGTACCAGCCGCTGGTCTCGCTGCACAGCGGCGTGCTGGTCGGAGTGGAGGCGCTGGTGCGCTGGCAGCACCCGACGCTGGGGCTGCTCTACCCCGACCGGTTCATCGGGCTGGCCGAGGAGACCGGCTTGATCGTCCGGCTGGGCGGGTGGGTGATGGCCGAGGCGTGCCGGGAGGCGCGCCGGTGGCTGAACCACTCGCCGTCCGCGCCGTTCGTCAGCGTCAACCTGGCGGTCCGCCAGGCCCGCGACGCACGCCTGGTGGACGAGGTCGTCGAGTTGCTGGCCCGCACCGGGCTGCCGGCCGACCGGCTCCAGCTGGAGATCACCGAGAGCGCCGTCATGAGCACCGCCGACGACTCGGTGGCGGCCCTGCGCAGCCTGGCCAACCTCGGCGTCCGCATCGCCATCGACGACTTCGGCACCGGCTACTCGAACCTGGCGTACCTGCGGACCCTGCCGGTCTGCGAACTCAAGGTGGCCGGGGAGTTCGTGGAGGGACTGCGCCGCTCCCCCGATGACCCGGCCGGCCGGGCCGACGAGCAGATCCTGGCCACCCTGGTCGCCCTGGCGCACAGCCTGCGGCTGACCGTCACCGCCGAGGGGGTGGAGACCGCGGCGCAGGCGGACCGGCTCCGCTCCATCGGCTGCGACACCGCCCAGGGCTGGCACTTCGGCCGCCCCGGCACCCCGGCGGGCATCGTCGGACGCCTATCCGCCTGAGCCTCGCAGCAGTGCGGCCATCCGGTCCGCCTGGGTTTCCCACCGCCAGTCGCGCTCCACCCAGGCCCGCCCCGCCGCGCCCATCCGGCGGCGCAGCGCCGGGTCGTCGAGCAGCTCGACCAGCCGCCCGGCGAGCCGCGACACGTCCCGTCCGCCGACCACGTACCCCGTCTCGCCCTGGCGCACCGCGTCGGGCGCCCCGCCGGAGTCACCGGCCACCACCGGCAGCCCGGTCGCCGACGCCTCGAGGTAGACGATGCCCAGCCCTTCCACGTCCAGGCCCCGGTTGCGGGTGCGGCAGGGCATCGCGTAGACGTCGCCGGCGGCGTAGTGGGCCGGCAACTCCTCCCAGGGCACCGAACCGGTGAACACCACATCGGACTCCACACCGCCGTCACGGGCCAGCCGTTCCAGCGTGGCCCGATGCGGGCCGCCGCCCACCACCAGCAGCGCCGCCCCCGGCACCCGGCGGCGGACCAGCGGCCAGGCCCGGATCAGCGTGTCCTGCCCCTTGCGGGGCACCAACCGGGAGACACAGACGACCACCGGCCGGTCGGCCAGGCCGTGGCGGGCCCGCACCTGGGAGCCGTCGACATCCGGGTGGTACGCGGCCACGTCCACCCCGGGGGCCAGCCGCTGCAGGTCGGTCAGCCCGTGCAGGGCCCGGTCGAGGCGGGTCCGGGTGTACTCCCCCAGGTAGGTCACCACGTCCACGCCCCGGCCGACCCGCCGCAGGAGCCCCCGCGCGCCCGGCAGCGCCGCCCACCCCACCTCGTGCCCGTGGGTCTGGGCCACGGCCCGGGCGATGCCGGCCCGACGCCGCAACCCGGTCGCGAGCAGGCCCAGCGGAGCGGCCGCACCGAACCAGACCGTGTCGCAGCCGCGCGAGCGGGCCAACCGGGCGGCGGTACGGGCCACCGCCGGGGTGGGCAGCAGCACCCCGGTCGACTCGCGGACCACCTCGAACGGCTGCTCGGCGTCGAACGTGTCGGCGCCCCGCCAGGTCGACGCGTAGACCACCACCGAACCGGCCGGCTGACGCACCGCGAGGTTGTGCACGAACTGCTGGATCCCCCCGGGACGGGGCGGAAAATCGTTGGTGACCAGCAGGGTCCGGCCGCTCACCGCTCCCCCCGCCCATACGCCCGGGCGGCCGCGATGCGCTCCACAGTGGAAGGGTGGGACGCCGACCAGAGGTACTCCCAGCGGGGCGGGTCCGGATCGGCCAGGTTGACCGTGGACAGTCGCCGTTGCATCTGCTCGAAGCTGCCCGGGTCGCCGGTCAGGGCCAGGGCGTGCGCGTCTGCGCGGGCCTCGACGCGACGCGAGACGAGGCTCTGCACCGGGCCGGCGACCAGGCCCGCCACCGCCGCCAGGGCGACCATCAGAGCAACCGCCCGTGGCTCGCCGATGTTCTGGACCCCGGCCGCGCGCAACAACGGCCCGACCCCGCCGAGCAGGTAGAGCCCCACCACGCCGGCCGCCGCGCCCAGGGCGCTGAGCAGGGTGCCGCCACCGACGTCATTGTCCTTGGCGTGCCCCAACTCGTGGGCCACCACGCTGACCACCTCGTCGGGGGTGGCCTCGCGCAGCAGGGTGTCGTACACCACGATCCGCCGGGTGGGCCCGAAGCCGGACACATAGGCGTTGACGGTCCGGGTACGTCGCGACGCGTCGGCCACCAGCACATCGCGCACCGGCACGCCGTCGCGGGCGGCCAACTCGGTCAGCCGGGTCCGCAACGGGCCCGGCTCCATCGCGCTGAACCGGTTGAACACCGGCTCGATGACGACCGGCAGTACGAACGACAGCAGCAGGACCAGGCCGGCCGCCCCGGCCGCACCCCAGGCCCACCACCAGCGCGGCACCAGGCGCACCACGGTGAAGAAGCCGAGCAGGGCGATGGCGCCGATGACCGCGCCGACCGCGTACGACTTGGCCAGGTCGACGGCCCAGCCGCCCCAGCTCTGGGTGGACAACCCGTAGCGCACCACCACCACGTGCCGCCAGGCGGCGAACGGCAGGGCCACCAGGTCGACCACCAACAGCACGGCCAGCCCGCCCAGCAGGGCCCGGGCAATCCAGTGGCCGCCGAACGGGCGGCCGGCGAACTCGACCAGGCGCGCCCCGAGCGAGGTGAAGCCCAACGCGACGACGACGGCCAGCCCGACCAGCAGGGCGCCGTAGACCGCCGGGCGCAGCGCCGCCCGGAAGGCCCGGGCGTGCGCCACCTGCTCGCTCGGCAGCTGCCCCAGGGCGGCGAGCTGATCGGCGCGCGGCGCCGGCGGCCGGCTCCACGGCAGCACCACGGCGGCCACTACGAGCACCCCCACCACCAGCCCGCCGAGGGCCAGCACCGCCCACATCCGCGGGGTCATCGCACCCTGCCCCGCCGGATCATGCCCGTTCCGCCCCTGGCCATCAGCGCGCCCCCCTCGATACCGGGGATCCCATCCTAGATCGCCGGACCCGGCGGGGCCGGAACCGCCTGCCGGGCCGGCGCGGGACGCCCCCGCGCCACGTGCCGGCCACGGCCCAGGGGGACGCTCAGGCCACGTGCCGGC
>DASVVF010000841.1:0-3595 GCA_036386695.1 Catenuloplanes sp.
TGTGGAGCGGTACCGTCGCTGTGACGACGGTACCGCTCCACCGTGGGCGATCATGACCCGCCGGCGGGGTCGGTCAGGCTGCCGTGCAGGCGACGGTGCCGAGTCGCACGCCGGCCGGGTTGCCGGCGGTGCCGTTGGCCGTGAAGCCGATGGTCACCGACGTGCCGGGAGCCAGCGACGCGGCGTGCGACGGAGCCGCCGCGGTCACCGTGGTACCGCTCTGGGTGATGGTGGCGCCCCAGCCGCTACCCATGGTGACGCCGGCCGGGAAGGTCCAGGTGACCCGCCACGGGTTGGCCGCGCCGGTGCCGGTGTTGCGTATGGTCAGCGCGCCCTGGAAGCCGCCCTGCCAGGCGTTTTCCAGCTTGAAGGCCGCCGTGCAGGCGTTGGCCGAGGGCTCCGGGGCGCTCGGTTCGCCGCTCGGGCCGGGCCTGGGGACCGGGGCGATCAGGTACGGCTGCAGGATGGCCTGCTTGGCGGTGTTGATGGTGGTCCAGTCGTCCAGGGCGATGCCGCCGGTGTCCCCGGAGTTGGGGTTCCAGGACCAGTAGGTGAACGACATCCCGTTGACGCCCCGGCCGAGGTAGGCCATCAGGTTCTCCAGCCACACCCGGTCCTTCGGGTTGACCAGCGTGCTGCCGAACTCACCCAGCATGATCGGGGCGATGTTCTGCTTGTGCAGGTAACCCCAGTACTTGTCCCAGATCGCCGGCATGTTCGCCGGGTAGCTGGGGTCGTCGAACCACTTCTGGGCGAACACCGAGGTGGCGTACTCGTGCGGGGAGTAGACCAGCCGGTTCGCCACGTTCAGGCGCACCGGGAACTCCCCGGCCTTGGACAGGTTGCCGCCCCACCAGCCGCAGTCCTCGTCGTTGCTGGGATCGCCGTCCCAGACGTTGGGCAGGCCGCCGCTGGGGCAGCTGACCCCTTCGACGAAGATCAGCCAGTTCGGCTGCACCGACAGGATGGCGTTGCCGGCCCGTTCGGCGGCCAGCCGCCAGTCCCGGCTGACATCCCCACAGCCCCAGCAGGCGCCGGTCGCGTTCGGGGTGGTGCCCTCGGCGTGGGGCTCGTTGTGCAGGTCGGCGCCGATCACCGTGGTGTTGCCGGCGTAGCGGCGGGCGAGCAGCTGCCAGTTGCTGATCCAGGTCGCCTCGGAGACGGTGGCGGTGTACCAGAGCGCCGACTGACCGGCCGCGGTCGGCCGGTGCCGGTCCAGGATGACCCGCATCCCCTTGCTGCCGACGTAGTCGATGACCTTGTCCAGGATCTGCAGTGGGGAGAGCCCCACCAGGTCCGGGTTGCTGTTGCTGTTGACGCTGGTGGCGACGGCACCCGGCTTGAGGGCGTCGTCGGAGTACGGGATCCGCAGCGTGTTGTAGCCGAGCCTGGCCATCGTGTCGAGCTGGCCGCGCCACGGGTTGCTGGACCACAGGCCGTGGAAGGTCTTGTTGTCGGTCTCCATGCCGAACCAGTTGATGCCGGTGATGCGTACCGTCGCACCGGTACTGTCGACGATCTTGTTGCCGCTGGTGCGCAGGTAACCCGTGCCGGTGGAGGCGGACGCTGCCGGCGCGGCGATGGTGACCGCGACGAGGAAACCGGCGGCGGCGGTGGCGATCGCGGCGAGGGCGCCGCCGAGCGCTGTCGCCCGTCGTCTATGGGACATGTGCGGAGCTCCGTTCATCGGTGCGCCGGCGGTACGCGCGGTGGCGACCGCCGGCGGGCGCGGAAAGCCGCACAGGCGTCGGCGTCGGCCGAACCTGTGGGGATGCTGCGGAATGGTGCGCCCGGACTGTCACGTGCTGGGACGGTCGCCGACCCGGCACGGCGGCGTTGCGCCGTGGGAGTCACACGCCAGGGTTCAACGCCCCTGGCGGACTCGCGTGTTGTGGTGGTGCTGCCCTGGCTCCGATGCCCATCCTTATTGACACCTATCGCTGTGTCAACCGGTACCCCGGCCCGGCCCGGTCCGGGGCACAGCGAGGGCCGAGGTCGCGCGACCGGTCGTCCGGCGCGCAGCCTCGGCCCTGCGGTGAACGTGGCGGCTGGTGGGGCGGGCAGCCCTCAGCCGGCCTGCTCGGCGAGCTGGAGGAACTGGCGCTTGCTCGCCAACGCCTGCTCGGCCTCGCGGATCCGCTTGCCGTCCCCGGCGGCCTGGGCGCGGGCCAACCGCTGCTCGGCCTCGGCGACCTGCGCGCGCATCTGCGTCAGCAGTGGATTGTCCTTCGGCGTGGTCCGCCGCCAAGCGGACTCCATCGCCGCGCCGATCCGCTCTTCGACGGCACGCATCCGCCGATCCAGCGGCGCCGACGCCTCGCGCGGCACCCGGCCCACGTCATGCCACTGCCCCTGGACGTCGCGCAGTTTCGCCTGGGCCGCCCGCGGGTCGGCGTCGACGTCGACCGCCTCCAGCTCGGCCAGCAGCGCCTGTTTGCGTTCCAGGGCCTCGCGCTGCTCGGCGTCGCGGGCGGAGAACACCTCGCTGCGTCGGGAGAAGAAGCCGTCCTGGGCGGCGCGGAACCGCTCCCAGAGCTTCTGCTCGGTCTCCTTGGCCGCCCTCGGAGCCGCCTTCCACTCGGTCATCAGGTCCTTGAGCCGGTTCGCGGTGGCCGCCCAGTCCGTCGACTCGGCCAGCGCCTCGGCCTGCAGGACCAACTCCTCCTTGGCCGTCTGCGCCTGCTTGCGCTGTGAGTCGAGGGTGGCGAAGTGCGCCCCGCGGCGCCGGGTGAAGCCGTCGCGGGCGGCGGCGAAGCGCTTCCACAGCTCCCCGTCGGCCTTCTTGTCGACCCCCCGGATGGTCTTCCACTCGTCGAGGATCTCCTTGAGCCGGTCGCCGGCGGTCTTCCAGCCGGTTGACTCGGCCGCCAGCTTCTCGGCCTCCTCCACCAGGGCGGTCTTGCGCGCCAACGCCTCGACGCGGGCGGCCTCCCGGGCCAGCCGGGCCTCACCGGCCTTCTCCTCGGCCAGCGTGGCCAGCCGGTCCAGCCGGCCGGCGAGGCTGTCGACGTCGCCGACCACGTGGGCCTCGCCCAGCGTCGAGCGCAGCCGGCGCACGCTGCTCAGCGTGTGCCCCGCGTCGGCGGCCCCGGATTTGAGACGGGCCTCGAGCAGGTCGACCTCGGTGACCAGGTCGGCGAAGCGTCGGGCGAAGTGGGCCAGCCCTTCCTCCGGCGGCCCGGCCTGCCACGACCCGACCACACGCTCGCCCTCGGTTGTCTTGACGTACACCGTGCCGTCGGCGTCCACCCGACCGAAAGCCGTCCAGTCGTTCATGTGCCCATCCTCGTTCTCCCGGCGCCCCGGGTCGAGGTGCCCCGGTCGATCGCCGCCACAGCGCAGTGAATTGCCGGCGTCCTGTCTACCGGCATTCTTTCTCGGGCATTGTCACAGGTCCAACCGGGTTCCCGGGAAGCGCCTGTCGCCGACCGTGACCATACGGTGTCCTGCGCGCCCGCGTGCGCCAGCCGACAGGCGTACGGTTGCTGACCGTTACGGTAGGCCGGTGACCCTCGTCGCCGCCGCCATCTGCCCGCATCCGCCGATGATCGTCCCGGAGATCGCCGGCGGCGCGGCGGCCGAGCTCGACGACCTA
>DASVVF010000842.1:0-5344 GCA_036386695.1 Catenuloplanes sp.
CGACCGGGGCCGGGCCGGCCGGCCGGCGGCGGCGCCACGGCAGCGGAATCCGCAACGCGTCGATCCGGTGGCCCAGCACGGCCAGCAGGGCCGGCAGCACGGTGAGGGCGGCCAGCATGGCGACCAGGACGGCGGCCATGCCACCCATGCCCATCGACCGCAGGAACGCCTGCGGGAAGATCAACAGGCTGGCCAGGGCCAGCGCGATGGTCAGGCCGGAGACCAGGACCGTACGCCCGGCGGTGGCCACCGTCCGGGCCACCGCCTCGGCCGGGTCCCGCCCGGCGGCGAGTTCCTCCCGGAACCGGCTCACCACGAACAGCGAGTAGTCGATCGCCATGCCCAGGCCGATCAACGTGATGATGTTGATGGCGAAGATGGACACGTCGGCCACCAGCGTGATCAGCCGGACCGCGACGAAGGCGCCGACGATGGCCAGCCCGCCGATGAGCAGCGGGGTGCCGGCGGCGACCAGGCCACCGAAGATGAGTACGAGCAGGAGCAGCAGCACCGGCATCGACAGCAGCTCCGCCCGGGCGACGTCCCTGGTGCTCTGCTCGTTGGCCTGGCGCATGAACCCGACGTTGCCGCCGAGGTCGGTGCGCAGTCCGTCGGCGGCCAGGACGGGCTTGAGCCGGTCGTACGCGCCGCTCAGGCCGTCCTCGTCGGTGGCCTTGAGCTGGATGGCGGCGTACGTGGCGTGCCGGTCGGTGGCGACCAGGTTGGGGGCCGGGGTGGTGTACCAGTCGGTGACGCTGGCCACCTCCGGCCGGGCCCGCACCTGGGCGAGGGTACGGCCGACCGCGTCCCGGAACGCCGGATCGTCGACCGTGGCCGTCGGGCTGGAGTACAGCACCACGAGGTCGACATCCTGCTCGCCGAAGGTCGCGGTGATCCGGTCGTACGCCCGACTGGACTCGCTGGCCGGGTCGGCGTAACCGCCGCCGGTGAGAACGCCGAAGACGCCGATGCCCCAGACGACACCGACCACCGCCACCGCCAGGCCGGCGGCGAGCACCGCCCAGCGCAGCCGGACGACGGCCTTTCCCCACCACGCGAACATGTTCTTCCCCCTGCTAGAGACAGTAAGGTGGCTGGATCACCAGGTCTGAGGATTGACCCGTTTGGCCGGTAGTAAACGCTGTTCACGATGATAACGCTGTTAGCCCCCACGTCCGCCGGGAGGCGGCTATGACCGCGATCACCCCCAGTCGCCGCGAACGGCTGCGCACCACCACCGTCGCCGAGCTCAAGGCCGCCGCCCGGCGCCAACTCGTCACCGGAGGGCCGGCGGCCGTCTCGCTGCGCGCGATCGCCCGCGACCTCGGCATGACGGCCCCCGCGATCTACCGGTACTTCGCCAGCCTCGACGCCCTGATCGTGGCGCTGACCGTCGACTTCTACGCGGAACTGCGGCACACCGTCGAAGCCGCCCGGGACCGCCATCCACCGGACCAGCCGCTGCGCCGGCTCGGCGAGATGGCCCGCGGCTTCCGGCAGTGGGCGCGGCAACACCCGGCGGAATTCGCCCTGATGTTCGGCAGCCCGGTGCCCGGGGTGACCGACTTCGACCGGCTCAGCGGGCCGGTGCAGGAGGCCGGGGCGCGCTTCGGTGCCGCGTTCCTGGACGCCTTCGGCGAGCTGTACGCGCGGCACCGGATGCCGGCTCCGCCGGCGCAACTGCTCGACGAGCGGTTCACCGCCCGCCTGGGCCCGTACGCCGAAGCCCTCGGCGACCGGTTCCCGCTGCCGGTGGTGTATGTCTTCCTGGCCGGCTGGACCCGCCTCTACGGTCTGGTCGCCACCGAGGTCTTCGGCCACCTGCAATGGGCGATGACCGACGCCGAGCCGCTGTTCGAGCTGGAGTTGGCCCGGATCGTCGACGACCTCGCCGGCCCACCGACGGCGGACCCCTGAGCCGCGCCCCGGCCGCCGCGACCCCGACGTCGGCCCCGGTAGCCGACCGCCGCGACCCCGACGTCGGGACCGGTAGCCGACCGCCGCGATACCCGTAGGCTGCCTGGATGGACGCCGAACTGCCCCGGCGGGTGGATGTGGCCATCGTCGGAGCCGGTCACAACGGGCTGGTGGCCGCCATCCTGCTGGCCCGCGCCGGCCTGCGCACCGTCGTGCTGGAGGCGGCCGGGGTGATCGGCGGCGCCGCCCGCACCGAACACCCGTTCGCCAAGGTGCCCGGCCTCGGCCACTCCACCGGCTCGTACCTGCTCGGGCTGATGCCGCCGGAGCTGCTGCGCACGCTGGCCGTGGACATCCCGGTGCTGCGCCGCGACCCGCACTACTTCCTGCCCACCCCGGGCGGCCCCGGTGCGCCGTACCTGCTGTTCGGTCGGGACCGGGCCGCCACCCGGGCGCAGCTGGCGGCGTTCTTCTCCGCCGCCGACGTCGCCGCCGACGACGCCCTGCAGGCCGAGATCGGCGCCCTGCGCGACGACCTGGCGCCGGCCTGGCTGCAGGAGCCCCGCCCGGTCGAGGAGACCGCCGAGCGGCACATCCGGCCCGCCCTGCGGGACACCTTCGTGGAACTGGTCCGCGGTTCCGTGGTGGACTACCTCAACCGGTTCGGTTTCCGCTCAGAACTGCTCATGTCGATGTACGCCGTCACCGACGGCCTGTCCGGCCTGCACGCCGGCCCGGACGACCCCGGCACCGGCCACAACTTCCTGGTCCACAACATGTGCCGGCTGCCCGGTTCGGACGGCACCTGGATGATCGCCGCGGGCGGGATGGGCACCGTCTCACGCACCTTCGCCGACGCGGCCCGCGCCGCCGGGGCCGGCATCCACCCGGGTACGCCGGTGACCGCGGTGACCGTCGAGGGCGGCGCCGTCAGCGGGGTGAGGCTGGCCGACGGACGACACCTGGGCGCCCGGGTGGTGCTCGGCGCCTGCGACCCGTACCGGCTGATCGACTTGGTCCCCGACGGCGCGCTGCCGGCCGCGCTGACCACCCGGATGGCCGCCGTCCGGCGCACCGGCACCACCCTCAAGCTCAACCTCGCCCTGCGCGACCTGCCCCGGTTCGGCTGCCTGCCCGCCGGCTCGCCGAGCCCGTTCGGGGCGACCATCCACCTGCTGCCCGGCTCCGGGCCGGGCGCTGACGCGGCCCCCTCGCCGCTGGCCGCGCTGCGGGCGATGTGGGCCGATGTGCGGGCCGGGCGGCTGCCCGCCGAACCGACGATCGAGTGGTATCTGCACACGACGGTGGACCCCTCGCTGCGCGACGACGCCGGACACCACTCGTCGGCGCTGTTCGTGCAATCCGTGCCGTACGAGCTGACCGGCACCAGCTGGGCCGCCGAGCTGCCCTCCTATGTGGAGCGCCTGATGGGGATCTGCGACCGCTACGCCCCGGGCACCTCGGACCTCGTCGCCGACACCATGGCGCTGCCGCCACCGGGCATCGAGGCCCACTTCGGCATCACCGGCGGGCACATCCACCACGTCGACAACACGGTCTCCTTCACCGACCGGATGCCGTACGCCACCGGCCTGGACGGCCTGTACGCGGGCAGCGCCGGCTGCCACCCGGCCGGCAGCGTCATCGGGGCGGCCGGCCACAACGCCGCCCGCCGCATCCTGGCCGACCTCGGCCGGACCACCACCTGACCGCCCCCGCCGCCGGTCCTCAGGCCGGGCCCGGTCGGCCGGTGTCGGCGGGTGCCGGGGCGGACCCGGCCACGGCGGGGGCCGCCCCGCCGGCGCGGTGCGCCCGCACCTGGTGCCCAACGCTGGTCAGGCAGCGGCCGCTGGGCAGGTCGAACTTCCAGCCGTGCAGCTGACAGGTCAGCACGTCGCCTTCCACGATGCCGAACCGGGTCAGGTCGGCCTTGAGGTGCGGACAACGACGCTGCACCACCCAGTCGCCGATCGTGGCGTCCTCCGCGTCGGTGCTGCGCTCGTGCTCGTCGTACCAGCCCTCGGCGTACTGCAGCCGCTCCTCGGAAAGGCACTTGAAGAACGCGTAGACGAACTCGTTGTACTGCCCGATCCGGGCCGCGGAGAAGCGGCAGGACAGGAACAGCGAGTTCACCCAGTCGCCCTCGTCGATGTGGATCAGGTGCTCGATCAACGCCCGGTCGGTGCGGAAGCGATACCGGACCTTCTCGTCGGCGTACGGGCGCACCTGCTTGCCGGGGAAGTCGACCACAATGGACTCGACAGACTCCCCGGCGTAGTCGACCAGGTCGAACCGGACCGGTCCGCCGACGCCCTTGGCCAGGTAGACCGATTCGTCGAGCAGCGGCTCGATCCGCGCCTTCATTTCCTTCAGTACGTCGATCTCCGGGTGCCGCCAGGACGCCTTCTCCGCCTCGATCACCGGGCGTTTGCGCTCCCGCATCTCCTCCAGGTGCGCCACCTTGTCGGCGAAGAACTCGTCGACCGGGGTGGGGTGGGTGCTCACGCAGTCGTCCCGGGTCACCTGCGCCACACTGCCCGGCAGCAGCACCACCGCGTTGTGGCCGCCGACCCGGGCGTACTCACGCAGGAACACGCTCTGGTCGGGGAAGATGTTGCCCTCGTCGCCGAAGATGTCGTTGAACTGCCACAGCTCGTCGTCGAGGAAGCACGGCGGACCGGCGATCGGGAAGACGTACGACGCCTTCAGGTCCTCGATGTAGCGCCAGGTGCGGTCGAACTGCCGCTCGCGCTTCTGCTTGCCGAACGCGGCCTTGGCGGCGGCGGGCAGCTCGTAAACCATCGGGTACCAGATCGCGCCGGAGAACTGCAGCAGGTGCGCGTGCACGTGGCCCAGTTCGGCGAAGACGGCCAGGTCGGACGGGCGGGCGTCATTCTGGTTGAGCAGCCGCACGCCGTCGTGCTCGACCCACAGCGAGGAGTCGCCGATCGGGCCGTCGGTCGGGCTGATCAACGCCTGGATCATCACGTTGAGGCCGCCGTCGAGCTCGGTGACCTCGTTGCTGCGGGTCCGGACGAAGCTGGTGAACCCCAGCGCGCGCAGCTCGTCCTCCAGCTGGCTGGTGGGGTACTCCGGCAGCAGGACGGTGGCCTTCTTGGACACGAACCGGCGCAGGTGCTCGGCGTCGAAGTGGTCGCGGTGCAGGTGCGACACGTACAGGTAGTCGACCTGCCCGAGGGTCTCCCAGTCCAGCAGCGAGTTGTCCGGGAACGGGAACCATGAGGCGAAGTACGCCGGGTTGACCCAGGGGTCGCACAGGATGCTGCCGGCGGCCGTGTCGATCCGCATGCTGGCGTGCCCCGTACCCGTGATCCGCACCGCGCTCCTCCTCAACGTCAAGACGACGGGTTGACCGCCACGACGCTACCCGAGGGCGGGCGCAGCGCCGCCCCCGCACCGCCCCCGG
>DASVVF010000843.1:0-8268 GCA_036386695.1 Catenuloplanes sp.
CGACACGCAGGCTCCCACGCCGCCGCGCAACGCCAAGGCCACCGACCTCGTCTGTGACGCCGTCACCTTCTCGTGGGCGGCGTCCACCGACAACGTCGGGGTGGCGTTCTACGACATCTACCACGACGGCCAGCAGATGACCTCGGTGAGCGGCACCACGCTGTCCACCCGCCTGAAGGTCGTGCCGGGCGCCAAGTGGGGTCTGTACGTCAACGCGCGTGACGCGGCGGGCAACGTCTCGCAGGCCAGCGCGACCGTGCCGATCGACGTGCCGCAGTGCCAGCAGGACACGATCAAGCCGAGCACCCCGACGGGCCTGAAGGCCACCGCCTCCGGCACCACCATCACGCTGAACTGGACGGCGGCCACCGACAACGTCCGGGTCAGCGCCTATGACATCTTCCGCAACGGGGCCAAGGTGGGCTCCGTGGTCGGCAGTGCGCCGGCTGCGGCGGGCACCTCGTTCATCGACAGCGGGCTGGCGGCCAACACCGAGTTCCGGTACCACGTGGTGGCCCTGGACCCACAGAAGAACGCGTCCCGCAACAGCAACACCGCGACGGCCCGGACCGGCGGATCCTGCGGCGGCGCCGTGTGCGCCGTCACCCAGGTCGGCACGGACAAGGACATCCCGTGGGGCCTGGTGACCCTGCCCGACGGCACGATCCTGTACAACCGGCGCGACGCGCACGACATCGTCCGGCTCAACCCGGCCAACGGTGCGAAGAACACCGTCGGCGCGGTGCCGAACGTGCGCAGCACCGACGGCGAGGGTGGGCTGCTCGGTCTGGAGATCTCGCGCAGCTTCAGCACCGACAACTGGCTGTACATCTACCACACCAGTCCCACCGACAACCGGATCGTCCGGATGAAGTACACCAACGGCACCCTGGACGCCCGCAGCCACCAGGTGCTGGTCACCGGCATCGCCCGGAACAAGTACCACAACGGTGGCCGGCTGCGCTGGGGCCCGGACAACAAGCTCTACGCCGCCACCGGCGACGGGCAGAACGGCGCCAACTCGCAGAACACCGGCAACCTCACCGGCAAGATCCTGCGGATCAACCCGGACGGCAGCGTCCCGTCGGACAACCCGTTCGGCAACCACGTGTGGAGCTACGGGCACCGCAACCCGCAGGGGCTGGCGTTCGACGCGCAGGGCCGGCTGTGGGAGCAGGAGTTCGGCAACAGCGTGATGGACGAGACCAACCTGATCGTCAAGGGCGGCAACTACGGTTGGCCGGCGTGCGAGGGCACCTCGGGCAATTGCAAGCAGCCCGGCTTCATCGCGCCGAAGCACACCTACACCACGGCCGACGGCTCGTGCAGTGGCATCACGATCGTGCGCAACGCGCTCTACGTCGCGTGTGCCCGTGGCGCGCGGATGTTCCGGGCGGTGATCACCGGCGACCGGCTGACCGGCGTCCAGCAGTACTTCGTGGGCACCTACGGCCGGCTGCGCACCGTCGAACCGGCCCCGGACGGCGGCCTCTGGCTGACCACGACGAACAACGGCGACAAGGACAGCGTCGCGAACAACAGCAACGAGCGGATCCTGCACGTGAAGTTGGGCGGCTGACCCGCGAGCGGTAGTACCCGGTGATCGGGGCCCCGGCCAACCAGGCCGGGGCCCCGGTTTCCGTTCCGCGACCGGCCGGCCAGGTCAGCCGTCGGCGGACCTGAGGGCCGTTCAGCCGACGGCGGACCTGATGGCCGTGATCAACTCGCCGTCGGGGGTGTCACCGGAGAGCTCCCAGAAGAAGGTGCCGCCCAGGCCCTGGGCGTTGGCGTACGCCACCTTCGCGGCGATGGTCGCCGGAGTGTCGTAGCTCCACCACTGCCCCCCGCAGAACGCGTACCCGGTGCCGCCGACCGTACCGGTGGCCGGACAGTTCTTCTTGAGGACCTTGTAGTCCTCCACACCCGGTTCGTACGAGCCCGGCGCCGGGCCGGTGGCCGCGCCGCCCGGCTCCGCCTGGGTCACCCCGGTCCAGCCCCGGCCGTAGAAGCCGAAGCCGAGCAGGAGCTTGCCGGCCGGGATCCCGTTGCGGGTCAGCTTGCGGATCGCCGCCTCGGCGGTGAAGCCGGGGCGTGCGTTGCCGGGGTACGCGGTGAGCGGCGAGTGCGGGGCGGTCGGCCCGTTCGGGGCGCCGGTGCCCGCGTAGTCGTAGGTCATCACCATGATCCAGTCGAGGCTGGTCGCCGCGCCGGCGTAGTCGGTGGCGTCGATCCGGCCGCCGTCGTTGCCGTCGCCGGTGATCGCCGCGGTCACCAGGTCGCCGCTGAACGCCGGCCGCAGGGCCGAGACCAGGTTCCGCAACGCGTCCGGACCGCTGCGGTCACAGGTCAACCCGCAGGCGTTGGGGTACTCCCAGTCGATGTCGATGCCGTCGAAGACATCCGCCCACCGGGGGTCCTCGACCAGCTTGCGGCAGGAGTCGGCGAAGGCGGCCGGGTTGCCGGCGGCCGACCCGAAGCCTTCGGAGCCCTTCCAGCCGCCGAACGACCAGAGCACCTTCAGCTGCGGATTGAGCATTTTGAGCTTGCGTAGTTGGTTGAAGTGGCCGCGCAGCGGTTGGCCGGGGGTGTCGGCGACCCCGTCGACGCTCTGGGCGGCGGAGTACACCTGCTCGTGGTCGGCGTACCGGTCCCCGACGGCGCAGCGGCCGTCGGCGACCTTGCCGAAGGCGTACACCAGGTGGGTGAGCTTGGCGGCCGAACCGCTCGTCTGGACGTTTTTCACCCGGTAGTCACGGCCGGCGCCCCACTGGACGAAATAGCCCACGACGCTCTTCCCACCGGCCCCGCCGGCCCCGGCGGACGCGCCGGCGGACGGCGCGGGGCGCGGGGCGTCATCGCCGCAGGCCTGCACGGCGGTCAGGGCCAGGACCGCGACAGCGGCCACCGCCACCGCCCTGCGCAGTCGACGCGGGTCTGTTCTCATGCCGTCCTTCCGGAGGTGACCAGGGCAAACTCCCCGATCGAGCCTACTGCGGCCGGGTCGGGCGGCCAGCCGGAGCGGCAGGCGACCCGGACATGCCAATGGCGCCACTGCCAAAAGGCAGTGGCGCCACCAGCTCTTCCCCAAGAGGACTACCGGACGGTCGTGATCGCCGCCCGTGCGGCCCCGACGCCCGCCGCGTTCACCGCTTGAACGGTGAACCGGTAGGTGGCGCCGGCCGGAACGCCGGCCGGTGCGGTGAAGACAACCCCGCGGGTGGTGGCCGCGTGGGTCACCACGGACGGCGCGCCCAGGTTGCCGCCGGTGGGTCCGTTGATCCGCTGACGGGTGACCCGGTAGCCGGTGATCGGCGCTCCGCCGGTGACCGTCGGCGGCGTCCACCGGTAGGTGGCGTCGATCGGGTTACCCGCCGTGCCCGCCGTGGCGGACACGGTCGCCGGAGCACCCGGAACGCCCGCCGGGGTGACCGCGTTCGAGTTGCCCGACAGGGGGCCGGTCCCGATCGCGTTGACCGCCCGGACCCGGAACCGGTACGCGGTGCCGTTGGTCAGGCCGGTCACCGTGGCGCTGGTGACGTTCGCCGCGGCGGTGCGGATCGCGCCCACCTGGGCGTTGGTGGCGTTGTTGAGCACCTGGATCTCGTACCGGGTGATCGCCGAGCCACCGTTGTTCCCCGGTGCCGTCCAGCGGACGACGGCGGTGGTGTTGCCCGCCGTCGCGGTGCCGATGGCCGGGGCGCCCGGAGCGACCGGAGCCGCCGGGGTGACCGTGTTGGACCGGGCCGAGAAGGCACCCGGGCCCTGGGCGCTCACGGCGCGCACCCGGAAGGAGTACGCCGTGCCGTTGACCAGACCGGTCGCCGTGAAGCTGCGGGCGGTCGCCGGCACGTTGGTCAGGACGACCGTGGTGCCGTTGGTGCGCTCGACCGTGTAGCCGGTGATCGGGGAACCACCGTCGTTGACCGGGGCGGTCCAGGTGACGCTCGCCTGGGAGTTGCCGGCCGTGGCGGTGCCGATCGCCGGAGCGGCGGCGACCGTCGCCGGGGTGACCGCGTTCGACAGCGCGGAGAACGGACTGTCTCCGGCCGCGTTGGTGGCCTGCACCCGGAAGCGGTACGTGGTGCCGTTGGTCAACCCGAACACCTGCGCCTGGGTGGCGTTGGCCGGGGCGGGCCGGGTGCCCACCACCGCGCCGGCGGCGTTCTGGATCTCAATGGTGTAGCCGGTGATCGCCGTGGTGCCGGCGTTGGCCGGGGCGGTCCAGCTGACCGTCGCCGTGGCGTCGCCGGCGGTGGCCGTGCCGATGCCCGGCGCGGTCGGGGTGACCGTCGTGGTGACGGCACCGAACTGCAGGTTCTCGATGTTGCGCAGGGTGTCCACGCCGTCGGCCTGGGTGCCGCCGGTGTGGCTGACCGTGGTGACGTCGCCGTTCACCGTGATGGTGTAGTTCGACTGGGTCTCGGAGAACACCGCGGTGTCCGCGCCACCGGAACCGGCCAGGATCTCCCGGACGATCACGATGTTGCCGGGGTTGATGGTCCCCGCGAAGACGTCGGCCTGCAGTTCCTGCATGGTGTTCGCCGACCGGGTCTCGGTCGCCGGGTCGGCCGGGTTGGTCCGGACGCTGAGCCGCACGTTCAGCCAGGTGTCGCCGTCGATGACGTCGTTGCCGGCCCGGCCCTCGATCGTGTCGCTGCCGGAACCACCCAGGAGGATGTCGCCACCGGTGAAGCTGGTGGCTCCGCCGAGCTGCGCGCCCAGGCCGTTGATCCGGGCGACGCCGGCGGCGTTGAGCTCGTGACCCACCATGGCGGCGGCGTCGTTGTCGCTGCCCCGCAGGGTGTCGTTCAGGTTCCACCCGGACAGGCCCTCGACCAGGTCGAAGCGGTCCGACAGGGTGTCGATCGCTGGTGCCACGAAGCCGCTGGAGTTGAGGTCGGCGTCGGCGCCACACGGTGCCACCTGACCGGACCGGCACTGCCGGGCAACCCGGTTCTTGTAGGCGGTCCAGTCGAAGCCGAGCACACCCTCGCTGCGGGAGATTCCGCCGGCGGCCACCATGATGTCGTCGCCACCTTCGGCGTCGAAGTCGTCCGCGCCGCCGTCACCGACGATGACGTCGTGCCCGGGGGTGTTGGGGTCGTCCTGGAACGGCGCCCCGTTGTCGCCCTGCAGCAGGTCGGCCTGCGGCCCACCCTGGATCCAGTCGTCGCCGTCGTCGCCGAACACGGTGTCCGTCGACTGCCCGCCGAAGATCAGGTCGTTTCCGGGGCCACCGAAGGTCTCGGTGATGTCGGATCCGCCGACCACGAAGTCGTTGCCGCGGCCACCCTGGTTCAGGTCGCCACCGGCACCGGCACCGGAGCTCATCGCGTCGTTGCCGTCGCCACCCTTGAGGACGTCGTCACCGAAGCTGTCGGTCATGATGTCGTCGCCCAGGCCGCCGATGATGCCGTCGTTGCCGGCGCCACCTTCCAGCCGGTCATTGCCGTCGTTGCCGCGCAGCGTGTCATCGCCCTCGCTGGAGCTGACGCCGTTGTTGCCCGCGGTGCCGACGAACAGCACGTGCTTGTCACCGGCGTGCGCCGTGGAGCCGGTGTCCCGGCCGTAGCGGATGGTCCCGTTCGGGAGCCGGTCGAGCAGCTGCGACTCGTTGTAGTCCGCGGTCGCCGGGTCGTCCAGGACCGCGCCGGAGGTGCCCAGGTTGGCCAGGTTGAAGGTGTAGTCCGGGCGGGAGAAGACATCCGCCGGCAGGTTCTCCGCGTCGGAGTTGCGCGAGATCAGCTCGGCGAAGGAGTTGCCCTCCAGCTGAACCAGCAGGTTGAGCCCGGCGGTCCGGGACAGGTAGTAGAGCCGGTCGGCGTCCTGCAGGTTCTCCATCTGCAACTCGAAGACGAAGTTGAAGGTGGAGCCGAGCAGACCACCGAAGGGCGCCTGCTTCTCAGCCAGGCCACCGACCCAGAGGTCGACGTTGTCCAGCCCGGAGGTGCCGGCCGCGCTCTCCATGAACGCCACGCTGTCGGCCGGGGTGGCCGGGTTGGCCGGGTCGCCGGCCACCACGAGGGCAGCCGCCGTCCGCTTCGCCGCCACGGTGTTCGCACCGGTGATGGACGGGTGGGTGCCGTAGGCCGCGACGAAGTTGACCAACGACTCGCGGTGCCGCAGACCCAGCCCGAAGTCGTTCCAGTTGGCGTACGGCGCGAGCGCCGAGTCGCCGGTCTTGGCGTGGAACTGACGGCGGGCCACGTTCAGCGACGGAATACCGGTTTCCCGGGCCCGGGTGATGTTCAGGGTCGCCAGGTCCAGCGGCAGGCCGACCAGCCGGTTGCGCAGCGCGTCGGTGACGAACTCGTCGAGCTCGTTGCCGACATGGCCGGTCAGGCCCCGTACGATGCTGCCGGTGGCCGCCTCCGGGGTGAGTACGCCGGCGGATCCGCCGTTGTTGTACTCCACCGGGTCGAGGAACGCGTCGAAGAGGCTGACGTCGTTCGACGTGCCGTTGGCGTTGACCCGCGGCACCGTCTCGTTGAGCATCGAGTGCCCGAAACGGTAGACCGCGTGGGCGAACTCGGCGGTGATCGCCGGGTCGACCGTGCTGTTGTAACCGGAGAACAGGTTCACCATCGGCTGCACCTTGCGGGCGAACTCCTCGAACGCCAGGTGCTGGTACTCCATCTCGGTGATGAACTTGGCGGCCTGGAAGATCCGCTCGCCGTTCCACACCCCCGGGCTGGTCTGCCAGTCGGCCACGCTCGCCGCGTCCTGGGTCAGCAGCACGTCCTTGACGCTGCCGGCCTCGGTGCCCGCCAGCCGGTTGTGCTCGGAGTGGAAGATCTGGTGTACGGCGCTGAGGCCGATGTTCTCGTTGACCCGACCGTCACCGGCGACGAAGTGCCGGTTCAGGGTCTCGTCGTCGTACGTGCCGGCGGCCGCGGTGCCGTCGATGGTGGTGTTGGTGTCCGGGGTGTGGGCCGGCTGCGCCGGACGTCCCGGGCCCTGGGCGGGCGTCGCCTGCTTCGGCACCGCGTGGTGCGCGATGTCGTCCAGGAAGGCGTGGCCGGTGCGGGCGGCGTTCGCCGGAACCAGCACCCCCGCGCCGCCGTTGGCGGCCGGGTTGCCCTCGACCAGCCCGGTCGCGGTGGCGATCTGCGGGAAGCCGTTGGGGCCGGGGATGAACTTGCCGTACTGGTCGGTGCTCAGCAGCGGGATGTTCAGGACGTCGGCGTCGGTGAGCTGGATGCCCAGCATGCTGGCCGACTGCGCCTTGGTGGTGGCCCAGGTGCCCAGCCCGCCGTCCGGGCCCTCCAGCATCGCGCCGGTGGCGACCGGTCGCCCGGCGGCCAGCGCGTACGTGCGCAGGAACACCTGGTGCGACGGGTGGGAGGTGTAGGTCTGGCTCTGGTCGACGAACGGCGCCGTCTGGTTGACCGCCTCCTGGGTGCCCGGCGCGGTGGTGGCCCGGGTCAGCACCATGAAGTTCGTCTGCGGGGTGGCCGGGTTGTACAGCGGGTCGTCCGGCTGCAATGGCACGAAGACCGTGCCGCCGCCCTTGTTGGTCAGGTCCAGGCCGTGGTCGAAGAACTGCCCGAAAATGGTGAACCAGGAATTGTACGGAGCCGACAGGCCCACGTCCGGAGCGACGTTGGGAATGGGCAGGGTGCCCGAGCCGTCGGCGACCGCACCGTCGCCGGCGGCCGCTACCGCTGCCGGGTTGTTGGCGGTCTGGTCGACGATCAGGTTGCTGATCACGCGTGGCTGGGAGTCGACGACGACGTTGCCCGGGGCGGTCTGGTTGTACGACGAGGGCGTCGAACCGCCGAACTGGGCGGCGCTTTCGGCGTCCTTGAAGCTGCCCGTCGCCATCCGCGGGAAGACCCGGTCGGCGGAGGCGAACTTGTCCTGCCCGTCCTGCAGGTTGTTGCAGGTGCCGTCGACGGTCCGCAGGCCCCAGGGCAGCTCAGCGCCCTGCTGTCCCTCGTTCGGGATCTGGTTGGGGCCGCTGCCGAGCAGCGTGCCGCACGGGTTGGCCGCCGACGCGCTGGCCGCGTGGGCCTCGGAGATCTGGATCTGCTTGAGGATGAACTTGAGGTCGGAGGCGTTGACGTTGAAGCCCTGGCCGACCGCGGCCGACGCCGGCGATGCCGCCGCCAGTGGGGTGAGGCTGGCCGCGAGCAATACGCTCATCGCGATATTGCCGCCGCCACGAAAGGTGGAGCCTTTCGTGCGCCTGCGTTCCTTTCGGTTTGCGAACACTGATTTCTCTCCTAGGGAAGAAGGTGTGGGCATTAACCCGGCGAAGCGTCATGG
>DASVVF010000844.1:0-1883 GCA_036386695.1 Catenuloplanes sp.
CACGTGCTCGACGAGGGCGAGGGCGACAGGTCGGTGGCGCAGTGGCGGGCCGGGCACGAACGGTTTTGGCACGGCGCGCAGATGCGCGCGGTCATGGGCCAGCCCGATTTCACCGTGGACGACGACACCCTGGTCGTGGCCCTGCGGTTCCGGCTGGTGCCCACCGACGATCCGGCGCGCTAGGCACCGGACGCCGGGCCCTCGCCGAAGAAGTCCACCATGGCGCGGTAGGTCTCCCGCGGGTTCTGCTCCGCCAGGTAGTGACCGCCGGTGATCGCCTGACCCCGTACGTCGTCGGCCCAGTCCTTCCAGACGGCGACGGTGTCGTAAAGCTTCGGCAGCAGGCCATCCGTCGCCCAGAGCGCCAGCAGCGGGCAGGCGATCTTGCGGGTACCGAGGTCCACCTCATCGGCCTGGTGGTCCAGGATGGCGGCGGCCCGGTAGTCCTCGCAGGTGGCGTGCACCGCTCGCGGGTCGCGGTGGGCCGCCACGTAGTCCGCCAGGGCTTCGTCCGCGAAGAAGGGCGGTGGGCGGTCGCGGCCCGGCGAGTCGCGGTGGAAGAAGTAGAAATCCTCGTTGCCGGCGATCAGCGTCTGATCGACCACCGGCGGGACGCCCGCGGGCGCTGTCGTCAACGCGACAGTACGTCCGAAGATCACACTCGATCCGTACGCGTGCACCAACCGTAGAACCACCCAGGACATCTATCGTCATGGAGGACGCGTCGTGGTGGGTCCGGACGGTGCACCGGCGACACTGGACCCCGGCGTAGCCGGGGCCGAGGGCCAGAACATGATCGGACGGGAGCCGGCCCAACGGGCCCTGCTGGAGGCCGTCGACGCGGCCCTCGGCGGCCAGGCCCGCGCGGTGGCGATCGTGGGCGAGGCGGGATCCGGCAAGACCTTGCTCCTGGAGTGGCTGGTGGCGCGGGCGGCCGACCGGGGCATGCGGGTCATCGCGGTCCGCCCGGTCGAAGGGGAGGCTGACCTGCCGCTCGCGGTGATGACCGACGTGGTGCGCCCGCTGACCGGGCTGCTGGCGCAGCTGGCGCCCGAGCACCGGCAGGTGCTCGCGGCCGTCGCCGGCGGCGTTGGGCGGGCCTCCGCCGACCGGCTGCTGCTCGCCGCCGCCACGTTGGCGTTGCTCGCGGCCGCCGCCGAGGAACAACCGCTGCTGCTGGTTCTGGACGATACGCACTGGGTGGACCCGACCTCGGGTCGGGCGCTCGGTTTCGCGATCCGCCGGTTGCTGGCGGATCGGGTGGTGGTCGTGGCGGCCCGCCGGCCGGCCGAACCCGAACGCGTCGATGGCCCCTGGGTACCACTGGCCCTGCCCGGCCTCACCGAAGACGGCGTGGCCGAGCTGCTGAACGCCGCCGCCGGCGTGCGGCCGACGGCGGCCGTGGTCAGCCGCATCGTCGACGAGACCCGGGGCAACCCGCTGGCCGTGAGCCACCTGGCCGGCCGCCTGTCCCCCGGGGCGCTGACCGGTGAGGTGCCGCTGCCGATGACGCTGCCACTGCGGGAGGTGGCCCACCGGACCTTCGCCGGGCTGGTCCGGGCCCTGCCGCAGCGGACCCGTACGGCGCTCGCCGTGGTCGCCGCGGCCGGGTCGGCGGCGGCCCTGCTGGCACCCGGCGCGCTGGCCCGGCTCGACCTCGACTCCTCGGACCTGGTCGCCGCCGAGGACGCCGGTCTGCTCACCGGTTCGTCGGGCAGCCTGACCTTCGAGCATCCGCTCTACCGGGCCGCCGCCCTGGAGGTGGCCGGCCCGGCGCGGGTACGTCGCGCACACGCCGCCCTGAGCGCGGCGGCCGCTGACCGGGACCCACAGCGGCACGCGTGGCACCGTGGCCTGTCGGTGCTCGGCACCGACGAGGAGGC
>DASVVF010000845.1:0-2199 GCA_036386695.1 Catenuloplanes sp.
CCGCGACGCCGTCGGCGAACGCGCCGGCGCCGAGGCCCAGCTCGACCCGCCCGCCGCTGAGAATGTCCAGGCTGGCGGCGGCGCGGGCCAGCACGGCGGGCGGTCGTAGCGGCAGATTCGCCACGTTGGGCAGGACCCGCAGCCGGGTGGTCCGCGCGGCGATCACCGACAGCAGCGTCCACGCGTCCAGAAACCTGCCCTGGTACGGGTGGTCCTGCACGCTGGCCAGTTCCAAGCCGAGGTCGTCGGCGAGCATGGCCAACCGCAGCGTCCCGGCGGCGTTGTCCGCCGCCGGCGGCAGGAAGGTGCCGAACAGCAGGTTGTGACCGTAGTCCGGCATCCGTGCTCCTTCGTCTCCCTCGGCCGTGCCTACCGGGAAGCTAGCAGGATCATGGGACGGCGAGCGTCGACGGGCCGCACCTCGCCTACCGGCGGGTCGCCGATCATGCCGGTCGTGACTGTCCGCAAGGGACCGGCTCGGGACGGTGAGCCCGATGACGTCCCGCCGGCCAGGCTCGGGTGGCTGAACGGTTGAAGTTGGGCCCGTACCGCCGCAAACGTTGGTGAACGGGCCGCCCGTTTTGTACGGTCGATCGCCATGGGAACCGGACAACACACGGTGACGTCGGCCGCGCGGCTCGCGCTGCGGCAGTGGGTGGAGCGCTTCGGCCGGGCCGGGATGGCGGCGGCCCGGGCCGTCCCGGGGCTGCTCGCCGCGATCGACCAGCACGCCGCGCAGATCCGCGACGCCGTCGCCGACCGCCACGGCCGACTACACCCGGTCACCCTGGCCGCGTACGCCGACGGGGTGGCCGACGCCGCCGCCGCGAAGGGCTGGTCACTCGACGAGTTGCGCACCGGCGACTGGAGCGCCGCGTCGTGGGCGTCGGTCCGACTTCTCGCGGTCTGCGTGCTGGCCGAGGCGACCGCCTGACGAACCCGGTGGTGACGCGGGTCCGCCGGGCAGGAACCGGTGTGGTCCCTGCCCGGCGGGAGAGTGCCGGTCGTGCTCAGTAGCCGCGGTTACCCGGGACAACCTGGGTCTGCTCGGTCGTGCTGACCGGCTGGGTCAGTTGGCTGTCGGTCGTGCTGTAGCCGGCCTGGTAGGCGCTGGTCTGCCCGGCGATGGCCTGGCTCTCGCGCTCGGCCGTGCTGAGCCACTGCTCGGCGCGGGCCTGCATCGGCTTGATCATGCCGCCGCCGACACCGACGATGAGGATGCCCGCGACGGTGGCGAGCACCGCGACCAGGATCGGGGTGGTCACCGTCGTGGCGACGCCGATCTGGTTCAGGGCGGCGATGACGCCGAGGCCGAGGATGAACACCGAGGCGATGTTGGCGAGCACCCTGCCGTAGGACAGGCCACCCAGCGCGTTGCCGATCAGGTCCTTCACGCCCTTGGCGATGGCCGAGGCCACCACGACGATGATGATCGCGACGAATGCCCGCGGCAGCCAGGCGATGACGGCGGTCAGCAGCGTGGAGATCGGGTTGGTCCCGAACACGCCGAACGCCAGTTGCAGCGTGAACAGGATGATCGCGTAGTACGCGATCTGCGCGACGATGTCGCTGGCATCGTACTTGGACCTGGCCAGGGCGGCCTTGACGCCGCCGCGTTCCACCAGGCGGTCGAAGCCGACCCGCTTCAGCACCTTGTCGACGAGCTTGCGGACCGCCTTGGCGATCAGCCAGCCCACCACGAGGATCGCGATGAAGGCCAGGGCCCTCGGCAGGAACAGCAGCACGCTGCGCAGCATGTCGCCGAGCGCACCGGTGAGTCTGTCGCCCATCAATTTCTCCTTACCATCAGCCGTACGGGGAGGCGGGGGTGGGTGGGGTCACCGTCCGCTGACGGTCTCCTCGTCGCGGGCAGTCTTCTTGTGCGGCGCTCCCGCTCGACCGGCTCGACCTCGGTCGGAATGACCGGCCGCTCGGGCGTCCCAGGGGACCTCGTGCTCGTTCCCGCTGATGTCCCCCGCCGGTATACGACGTAAACGTCGGGGACGAAAACCGCTCCGACGTGAACGCCCGCCCGACGGCGACCGGGAATGACGAACGACCCGGACGCGTCGCGTCCGGGTCGGGTGCCGCCGCCGGTGAGGTCGGCACGGCGGCTTTCGTCACTCGTGCGAGCGCCCGGCGGGTCGGGGCCGCAACGGAAACGCCCCGCCCGTCGGCAACCGGACGGGCGGGGCGGGA
>DASVVF010000846.1:0-1953 GCA_036386695.1 Catenuloplanes sp.
GAACCAGAGCAGCGCGATGGCCCCCACCGCGAGCAGTGCGGAGCCGGTGAGCTTGCCGGGTAGCCCGAAGGGCAGTTTGCGCCAGATGAACGAGTACACGCGTCTGTCCGTTTCTCAGCCGAGCACAGCGGGTCGCTTGCCCTTCACCCGCGGTTCGTCGCCGGTCAGCGACGCGTGGACGATCAGGCGTTCGTAGTTGTCCCAGAGCGGGTTGCAGGTGGTCAAGGTCAACATCGCCTGGGTGGGCTTGGCCCCCGGCTTGCCAGGCACCGGGGCGACCACCTCCGTGGCGCTCGGCTTGACGATGTAGTTCTTGGTGACCTTGTAGGTGTACCAGGTGGTCTTGGTCTCCACCACGATGGTGTCGCCGGTGAGGACCTTGTCGAGGTGCCAGAACGTGGCCTTGTTGCGGTGTCCGGCCACCGCGAAGTTACCCTTCTGACCGGGCAGGGCGCTGTTCTCGTAGTGGCCGGGGGCGTAGCGGATGTCGTTCTGCTTCGTTCCCTCGACCACCACCCACTGCTTGGCCAGCTTGGGAATGTACAAGCGGGCGATGCCGTCGGGCACCGGTAGCGCCTTCGAGCCGGGTTTCGGCTTGGTGCTGACCGTGGGGTCCGGGGTGTTCCGGTCCCAGTCCTGGTCGAGCGCGTCGCCGAGCTTGCCCTGCTCGGCATTGACGATGAGCGGCTTACCCCACACCTCGTAGCCGGCGAACAGCAGAACCACCAGCCCGAAGGTGATCATCACCTCACCGAGGAACCGGATGCCGGTGCGGATCCGCGAGCCCAGTGACGGGCGGGTCAGTTCGGAGTACACGCTCTTGTACCCCTCGTCGGTGCGCTCAGGTCGCAGCGGCACGATCTTCTCACCCCACCGGGGTCGTCCGCCCTCGCCGGGCTCGGGTGGATCGGAACCATCAGCCGGTGCGCGCCCGTCGCCGTTGTGGGTGGCGGACACGTCGCCGGGCTGCGGCGCCGCGGCAACGCCGACGGTTCCCGAACCGGGGACCACCGCCGGACGTCCTCCCGTCCCGCCGCCCGACCGGCCGCTGACCGGCACGATCGGCAACAGACTGGTGGGCGCGTCGCCGATGGGCGGGACGGCACCGATGACCGCGGTCGGCATGTCCGGGTGGACCGGCGGCACCCGCACGGCACTGGCGGCGACCACGGCGCTGGCGGGGATCACGGCCTGCGGTCCAGAGCCGGTGCCGACGTGGCCCGAGTGGTGCGGGGCGGAGTCGGGCGATCGACCGCCGTGCGAATCGCCCGGGTACGGACCGGCGTCGTGCGGTCCGGCGGCGTACGCCGGGGCGTCACGCGGTCCGGCGGCGTACGGCGGGCCGTCGTGCGGTCCGGCGGCGTACGGCCGCGAGCCGTACGAGTCGTTTAGGTACGGGTGGGAGTCCGGCGGCCTCGTGGCGTACGCGCCGGAGTCCTGGGGCCCGGTGGCGTACGCGCTGGAGTCCTGGGGCCTCGTGGCGTACGCCCCCGGGTCGTGCGGCCCGGTGCCGGGTGGACCGGAATCGCGCGGCCCGGCGGAGAAGACGCCGCGCGCGTCCGGGGCCGCCGGTTCGGGGGCGGGGCTGAACCCGATGGGCGTCGTCGTACGCAGTGCCGAGGACGTCGGGGCCGTCGGCGGTTGCACCCCGCGAAGTACGGCCGCCGTGCCGGACACGGTCGGCGGGGTGGTGACGGTCGGCGGTGTGGTCACGGTCGGCGGTGCCGCCGCCCCGGTGGGCGACAACGGCACCGGAGGGCCGAACCCCGGTGAGGTCCGGGAAGCCGCCTCGGCGGGTGGCACGGCCCACGGCGGTGCACTCCACGGCACAACGGCCGCGGCCCGCGCCGGCCGCGGCGCCGGCTCCGCCGTCGCCGGTGCGCCGGGCATCGCGGGTCCGGGCATCGCGGGTCCGGGCATCGCGGGTCCGGGCATCGCGGGTCCGGGCATCGC
>DASVVF010000847.1:0-1664 GCA_036386695.1 Catenuloplanes sp.
CCGAGGCGGTGCCCGACAGGTAGCCCGCGACCCCGGCCCCGGCCACCACCAGCGCACCCGTCACCGAGGTCACCGTGACCGGGCCCGCGGCGATCGTCACCCGGGCGTTGCTGACCCCCACCACCGTCACCGGAAGCCCACCCGCAGGCGCCTGGCGCTCGAAGGAGAACGACCCGGCAACCGTGCCCAGCGGGGCGAGCGCTGTGTTGCGCAGCGTGACGGGCGCGCTGTCCGGGACGGTGACCTGGACCCGCAGGAACGACCCCGCTGGCTGACCCGCCGCCGGGTCGCTCCCGGTGTTGACCGCGATAGTCACGCCCAGGGAGCCCGTGAGGAAGCTCCCGGAGAAGGTCGCCACACCTGTCAGCGAGCCTGCGACGCCGGCTGACGTTGCCTGCAATGTGCCGCTGGAGGCGGTGACGGTCACGGGCCCGAAGCCGAGAGTTGCGCCCGAGAAGGTGACGACCACCGTGGGCGTACTGGTGCCGGTGCCGGCGCGGCGCTCCACCCAGATACCACCACCGGTGGAGCTGGAGATGCTGACCCCGGCGACGGTGAGGGTGACCGATGCGCCGCCGATGCGGACCCGCCCGGTGGCGGTGTCGATGTCGGCGGACAACGTGCCGAGCAAGGTGACACCCGGGACGGTCAGGGTGACCGTGCCGCCGGTCAGCGAGCCCGTCATCCCGGTCGGGGACACCGTGAGGCTCGCGGCCGCGCCGGACAGCGTCGCCACGCCGCCGCCGAGAACCAGGCTCAGCCCGGTGCCGGAGATCGTGGTCGCCGAGCCGGAAGAGGTGATCGTCAGGCCGCCGATCAACTGCTGACCCAGCACGTCCACGACGAGCGGCGAGCCGGCGAAGCGGACGTAAGCGGCGCCCGCAGCACCGGCGGGCAGAACCAGGGTCTCCTGCAGGCCGGCGACGGTGAACAGCTCGTTCACCTGGGCGCCGGTGCTGTTGAGCTGCAGGGTCAGCGCGCCGCTCACGCTGACCCCCGGCACCGTCACCGTCACCGTGCCCGACAGCTCCGCCGCCAGCCCCGACGCCGGCAGCAGCAAGCTGCCGCGCCCGTTCGTCAGCCGTACCAGCGGCGACCCCGCCGCGCCGAAGCTCGCCGACGCCTTGGACACCGCCGCCCGCACAACCGGGCCGGTGCCCGCGCTGACTTGCTCGAAGGAGAGGTCCGCGGTCACCGCCTGCCCCGCGACCGTCACCACCGCGCCCCGGACATCCACCCGCACGTACGGACCGGCCGGCAGGTCACCGACCGCCAACGGCGTCGTGTTCACCGCCACGTCCAGCGACCCGCCGAACGTCACCCCCGCCGGCGCCGCACCCTGCAACGTCGCCGCCAGCCGGCCGGCGACACCAGCCGCCGAGACGACCAGCGACCCTGCCACACCCGACACCGACAGCACCGTGCTCGCCGCGCCCGCAACCGCGATGGCCCCGCCGCGCAGGGTGAGGGTGGTGACGGTGCCCGCGGCGGTCGTGGTGCGCTCGAACGACGCGTTCACCCCGGTGATCGGCTGCCCCGCCACCGTGACGATCAGGCCGGTCCCCGCGAATCGGACCGGCGACGCCGCCGCCGAGTCCACGAACACGGTGATGCCGCCGCTGACGCTGACCTCGGGCAGGGTCAGGGTGATCGTCGGCGCACTC
>DASVVF010000848.1:0-6394 GCA_036386695.1 Catenuloplanes sp.
TCATCGGACGACGCATGGCGTCACTCGGGGTGGATGCGAGGTCAGGCGGCGACCTTGAGCTCAAGCAGGGTGGTCGGCTTGTTCGCTTCGTTCTCGCCGATGCCGACCTGGGTGCTGCCGGACGGGTTGACAGCGACCGGAGGCAGCACACCGTCTTCGGTCTGGACGATGGCGGTGATCTTGTGCCCGCTGCCGGGGCGGCGGCCGTCGCCGCGGATTTCGAAGACGGCCGGCACTTCGAGCTTGAGGTAGCCGCCGGCGTTGCCGAGGACGCGGAAGCAGACGATGCCGTCTTCGATGGTCGCGATGTCGCTGGTGTGAACCTCGATGACGCTGATGTTGTTGACCGGCGGGGTGGTGCAGCTGGCGTGGATGATGTGGCCGTCGCCGGAGACGAGCTTCACGCCCTCCTCGGCGAGGATCGCCTCGGCGTTCGGGTACTCGAACGTCTCGACGATCGACTGGTTGTCGGCCGCCGCGGCCGCTGGGCGTGGTGCCGGCGCGGTCTCCTGGGTGGCCCAGGCGGCGGCGGTGGTGACGCCGATGATGGCCGCTGCCGCTGCCGCGGCGGCGCCGGCGATCTTCAGTGCCGGTGCGAATGTCGCAGACATTTTTCTTCCCGTCTTAGCTTTGATAAGGACCGACGCCGTCCCCGTGCCCCGGCCCCGCAGAGAAGATAGTCGGCGACCCTCCATTGCGCAGCCCCCCGTCACTGGCCGAAGGCGGCTTTGTGGCGTCGGCCACTTCGGACGTCCCCTTCCGCTCACCTTCAGGCACCAGGTGGGTGCGGACTGTCTGCCGGCCGGCGCGGCTCCGATCATCAACTGGTCGCCACCGCAGATGAGGCCGCTGGCCCGGTTGGCCAGCGCGGTCTTCTGGCAGAAGGCCACGGACCTTGTCAACCGGGGCCGACACACACCGGAAGGCGGGTGTCATCGGCGGCTCGCCGGGCGGATGTCCTTCTGCTAACGTCCCCCGCTGCTGCCGCCTTGTGACCTGCTCCGATGGACTCGTCGCACGTCGGCTTTCGGGTGGCGCTGGTTTCGCACATCGCACGGGGGAGAAGGCAACTGTGTCCCATAAATCCATTGGTAGGAAGCTCGCGGCCGTCACCGCCATGACTTCGATCGCCATCGCGGGCCAGGGTCTTGCGGGCGGCCCGGCGGTCGCCGGGCGGGAAGCTCCGGCGGGCGGGCCCTACGGCTTTGTGGCGAAGATCGTCATCGGCACTCCGGGCACCCACACCAACGCCCGTAGTTGCACCGGAGCGCTGGTGGCGGCCCGGTGGGTGATCACGGCGGCCAGTTGCTTCGCTGAGGGAGGTCGCCCCGCGTCGGCCGGCGCGCCCAGCATGCCGACGACGGCGACCGTCGGACGCACTGATCTCACGACGACGCAGGGTCACTCGGCGCGGATCACCAACCTGGTACCCCACCCGGACCGCAACATCGTGCTGGCCATGCTCGACCAGCCGGTGCGCGACATCGCGCCGATCGCTCCGGCCGCCAGCGGATCGCGGGTCGGCGAGCAGCTGCGGGTCGCCGGGTTCGGCCGGACCAGGACCGAGTGGGTGCCGAACACGATGCACACCGCGCTCTTCACCGTGGACACCGTGGATGCCGGTTCGCTGAGGATCAGCCCGCACACGCCGATCGACGCCACCATCTGCAAGGGCGACGCCGGCGGGCCCGCGTTCCGCGAGACGGCCGGGAAGCCGGAACTGGTCGCGATCAACGACACCGCTTGGCAGGGCGGCTGCCTCGGTTCGACGGAGACCCGGCAGGGCGGAACGGAAGCCCGGGTCGACGACATCCTCGACTGGCTCCGCTCGAACACCGTGGACCCGGGCTGGAGCAGTATCAGCGGGGCGCAACAGAAGTGGGAAGCCCGAGGGGGTTGGGATTCCAGCTACGCCACCTACCTCTCCGGTGACTTCACCGGCGATGGCCGCACCGACATCGCCGCCGTCTACCACTACGGCCGTAACGCGACCGGTAGCGCACGCGGCGAGACCGGCATCTTCCTGCTCACCAGCACCGGCACCGGGTTCACCGAGCCGAAGCGGGTCTGGCACACCGCGAACGGCTGGGACTCCAGCCTGGCGAAGTACGTGACCGGCGACTTCAACGGCGACGGCAAGACCGACATCGGCGCCGTCTACCACTACGGCGGCGGCAACACCGGGCTGTTCCAACTCACCAGCACCGGCACCGGGTTCGACAACAAGCAGGTCTGGTCGACGCCGGCCGGCTGGGACTCCAGCCACGCCACCTACCTCTCCGGTGACTTCAGCGGCGATGGCCGCACCGACATCGCCGCCGTCTACCACTACGGCCGTAACGCGACCGGTGGGGCACGCGGCGAAACCGGGATCTTCCAGTTCACCAACAGTGCCAGCGGGCTCACCGAGCCGAAGCGGGTCTGGCACACCGCGAACGGCTGGGACTCCAGCCTGGCGAAGTACGTGACCGGCGACTACAGCGGCGACGGCAAGACCGATATCGCCGCCGTCTACCACTATGGCGGCGGCAACACCGGGCTGTTCCAGCTCACCAGCACCGGCACCGGGTTCGACAACAAGCAGGTCTGGTCGACGCCGGCCGGCTGGGACTCCAGCTACGCCACCTACCTGCCCGGCGATGCCGCCGGCGGCAACGGCATCGCCGCCGTCTACCACTACGGCCGCGACGCGACCGGTAGCGCGCGCGGCGAGACCGGGATCTTCGAGTTCCGCAACACCGGCGTCGAGCTGGCCGGACCCCGGCGGGTCTGGCACACCGCGACTGACTGGGACTCCAGCCGGGCGAAGTACCTGACCGGTGACTACGACGGCGACGGCAGGACCGACGTCGCCGCGTTCTACCACCACGGCGGTGGCAACACCGCCCTGTTCCAGTTCAAGTAGGCAGAGCCACCCCCGATCGACGTCCCAGGAGGCAGCCCGCCGCGACGTACGCGGCGGGCTGCGTCCCGTCGGCCGTCACATCGGACGGCTCCCTCGGGGCGCGCGGGCGCGGGCTGCCGGTGGTAGTCCGCCGGCGAGCAGCGGCCGCACGGTGCGGTCCGCGCTCATTGACCGGTCCTCGGGGTCGGCTCCACCGGGATCCACAGCTGCGCGTCGGCATGCGTGGCGTCCGCGGACAGCCGGGTACGCAGGATCTCCGGTCCCGGCCTGCTGCGGTACGGGTTGGCGGGAAACCACTCGGTGAAAACGTCGCGCCACACGTACTGCAATGTCTGCGGGAACGCCCCGGAGCTGTCGAACACCGCCCACGTCCCCGCGGCGACGGGGAGGCAGTCCATGTCCGGGGGCGCGGCGGCGTTGGTCACCACGGCGTGGTAGTAGTCGAGTTCGGTGCCTTCGGCGCGACCGTCGGCCAGGTTGTCGCTCACGCCGACGATCCCCTGCGGTTCCTGGTCGGAGAGTTCGGCCAGCTGTCGCAGGACCTCGGGGTCGATGCCGCGGATGTGCGCGACGATCGCCGGGTTCATCCCCTCGTGGACCAGCGGCACCCGGGCCTTCCTGCCGACGACACGGAACTCGTTCTTCTCGACGATGCGGTATCGCATGGTGGTGCTCCCTTCGATGATGAGGCGAAAGGACATCCGGGGCTGGGAGTGCAGAACAGCGCCGGTGCGGCGGGCTTCTCCCGGGCCGACGCCGTGCATGGCGCGGAAGGCCCGCGCGAATGCCTCCCCCGACTGGTAGCCGTAGCGAACGGCGACATCGAGCAGCGTCGCCTCACCGGCGAGCACTTCGGCGCCGGCGACGGTCAGCCGCCTGCGCCGGATGTACTCCGACAGCGGAACACCGGCCAGCGCGGAGAACATCCGCCGGAGGTGGTACTCCGACGTGACGGCGATCCGGGCCAGCTCCGCCACATCTATCTGCTGATCGAGGTGGTGCTCGATGTGTTCCATGGCCTGGTTCAGCGGCTCCAGCACCCCGGCCTCCCTTTCGTTTTCCGATCACCACGCTAGGCAGTGCGGCCCCTGTCGGACCCGACATCCTGTGCCCGGCTCGGTCGGGTGCGGCGGATCGCCGGGCCCGTCGGGTGCGGCGTCGGCGGGGGGTCATCGTCAACGGGGCGGTCAGCGCGTGCCGAGGTACGTCAGGACGGCCAGCACCCGGCGGTGATCGGTGTCGGTGGGCGGCAGGTCCAGTTTGGTGAAGATGTTGCTGACGTACTTCTCCACCGCGCTGTGGCTGACCGTCAACGCCTCGGCGATGCCGTTGTTGGAGCGGCCCTCCGCCATCAGGCGCAGCGCGTCCTGCTCGCGCGGGGTCAGTCGCCGCAGCGGGTCGTTGCGGCGCACCAGCAGCTGGGCGACCACCTCCGGGTCCAGGGCCGTGCCGCCGGCGGCCACCCGGCGCAGCGCGTCGAGGAAGTCGGACACCTGGGCCACCCGGTCCTTGAGGAGGTACCCGACGCCGCTGGTGTCGACCGAGAACAGCTCGGTGGCGTACCGCTCCTCCACGTACTGGGAGAGCACGCACACCGCGATCCCGGGGTGTTGCCGCCGGATGACCAGCGCGGCGCGGATGCCCTCGTCGGTGTGGGTGGGCGGCATCCGCACGTCGACCACCACGATGTCGGGCTCGTGCGCGTCGACGGCGGACAGCAACTGCTCGGCGTCGGGGACCGCGGCGACGACCTCGAAGCCACCGTCGGTCAACAGCTTGGTGAGACCGGCCCGCAACAGCACGGAGTCTTCGGCCAGGACTACTCGCATGGGATGTTCACCGTAACGGTTGTCGGCCCGCCGGGTGGGCTGGCAACCGTCAGCGCGCCGTCGACGGCCGCTGCCCGCTGCGCCAGCCCACGCAGCCCGGTGCCGGCGCCGTCCACCGACGCGCCGCCGCGCCCGTCGTCCGTCACCGTGATGATCAGCCGTTCGCCGACGCGTTCGGCCAGAACCTCGGCCCGGTCCGCCTTCGCGTGCTTGGCGACGTTCGTCAGGGCTTCCGACACGGCGAAGTACGCGATCGCCTCGATGCTGGGCGAGCAGCGCCGCGCGACGCTCACCCGCAGCGTCACCGGCAGCGGCGCCCGCGCCACGATGCCGGACAGCGCCGCGTCCAGCCCCCGGTCGTCGAGCACGGCCGGGTGCAGGCCGCGGACGAAATCGCGCAACTCGGCCAGCGCGACCGTGGCCTCGTCGTGGGCGGCGGCGATCACCTCCTGAACGTCGGGCGACCGGTCGGTGAAGGCGGCGCGGGCCATCCCCAGGTTCATCGCCAGGCAGACCAGGCGCTGCTGAACGCCATCGTGCAGGTCGCGCTCGATCCGACGGCGTTCGGTGTCCGCCGCGTCCACCAGGTCGGCCCGGCTGCGCGCCAGCGACTCGACCCGCTCGCCGAGCGTTTCGGTGTGGCTGCGCCCGAGCAGGCGCCGGGCCGCCGCCGTATCGGCGTGGGCGATGCCCCGCGCCACCCACGGCGCGGCGAGCAGCAACCCGGTCGCGCCGCCGAACCACAGGACGTACGCCCATCCGGACACCGGTCCCGCCCACAGCGCCGCCAGCAGCGGCGCCGACCAGCAAAACAGGACCAGCGCACCGCCGAGGCCACCCAGCAGCGGGGCGAGCAGGTGATAGCCCAGCTGCCGCCAGCTCGACCCGGCGGTCCATGGCCGCAGGAACCGCCGCCAGCCGGCGCCGGGCTCGTGCCGCGGCGCGGCGATCCCGACACCCAGCAGCGCCCGGAACCGTTCCCGCTGCAGCGCGCTGAAGAACCGTACGCACGGCAGCAACGTCACCGGGCCGAGCGCGGCGACGAGCACGTAGAGCACGGGGAGCAACCGGTCCCCGGTCGGGCCTTCGACGAGGCTCTGCACGGCGGCCCACCAGACCACACCCACCAGCCAGATCACCGCGCCGGTGGTGGCGCCGAGGAACGCCCCGGCGGTCACGTGGAAGGTCGCCTGCCACGTTCGCGGTGACGACAGCGCCCGGAACACGACCATCGGGCCGATCGGCCGCCTGTCGGTCATCGCTTCGCTCCCGCTGACGTCATGTGTTCACGCTAGGTACGCCGCTGCCGGCCCCGCCATCCGGCGAACCCGCCGCCGGGGGTGAGGAAAACCCCAGGTTCGTCCGGCGGGCCGCCCCCCTGACCGCGACGACCCGCGCTGGCAGCGTAAACGCCGACCGGATCGGATGAGGGAGCGCAGGCGATGATCGAGGCACGTGCACTGACGACGCGGTACGGCGACAAGGTCGCCGTCGACGGGCTGACCTTCACCGTACGCCCGGGAATGGTGACCGGTTTCCTGGGACCGAACGGCGCCGGCAAGTCCACCACGATGCGGATGATGCTGGGGCTGGACGCGCCGACCAGCGGTGCGGTGCTGGTGAACGGCAAGCCGTACCGGGCGCACGCGGCGCCGCTGCG
>DASVVF010000849.1:0-1833 GCA_036386695.1 Catenuloplanes sp.
CCCGCCCGGGCCAACCCGGCGGGTCCGCCGGTCCAGCCCGTTGCCCGGCCCGGCCGGGCGGCCGCCCGCCACGCCCAGGTCACGCCACCGTCGGCGGCACCACCACCGATGGATCACCGCCAACACCCGGGTCCCGGCCGACCGACGTCGCAACCCGGGTCTGACCAGCAGCCCTCGCCGGTCGACCCCTACCCGGCCATCGGCTGGACGCCCGACGGGTCCGCACCAACCGCCGAGGAGTTCGCCCGCCGGCGGCTGGCCCCCCGGGCCGAGCCGACCGCGACCATGGGGCCCCGGGCGCTGCTCAACCGGGGCACCCTGGGCTTGGTCAAGCTGCCGCCCGGGCGCCGCGAGCAGGAGTACAAGCAGGACGTCGAAATGGTCCGCCGCAATTTCGGCGGTTTGCGGCAGGTGACCGTGGTCAACCCCAAGGGCGGGGCCGGCAAGACGGTGGCGGTGCTGCTGCTCGCCATGACATTCGGGCAGAAGCGCGGCGGGTACGTGCTGGCCTGGGACAACAACGAGACGCAGGGCACCCTCGGGATGCGGGCGCAGCAGGACTTCCACGCCCGGACGGTGCGGGACATGATGCGCGACCTGGACCACTTCCGCGGGGCGCAGGGGCGGGTCGGAGACCTGTCACAGTACGTACGGGCCCAGGGCGAAGGTATGTTCGACGTGCTGGCGTCGGACGAGTCGGCCACCGCCGGCGAGATGTTGACCGCCAGTGCTTTCGGTGAGATCCGGGAGATCGTCAGCCGGTTCTACAAGCTGATCTTCGTGGACACCGGCAACAACGTACGGGCCCAGAACTGGCAGGCCGCGATGGACGCCACCGATCAGCTCGTGGTCACCATGTCGGCGCGTAACGACTCGGCGGAGACCGCCGCGCGGATGCTCGACCATCTGGAGCAGAGCGGCCGGCAGCGACTGGTACGCCAGGCCATCAGCGTGGTGACCATGCCGCCCACCCGCAAGGACATCGACCTACCGGCGATCGAACGGCACTTCGCCGCCCGTACCCGGTCGGTGGTGCTCGCCCCGTACGAGAAGCTCATCGACTCCGGCGAACCGTTGCGCTACGGCCAGCTCTCCTCGGCCACCCGCGACGCCTGGTTGAAGATCGCCGCCGCGGTGGCCGAGGGTTTGTAGGTCAGCGCACCCCGACGGGCGAGCCGGACGGGCTACAGGGCGTCGCCGGCGGCCGGGTCGCAGTCGCGCAGGAACTGCGCGCACCGGGCCGCCTCGTCGGCCTCGCCGATCTCGTCGGCGGCCCGGGACAGGGCGTGCAGGCTGCGCAGAAAACCGCGGTTGGGCTCGTGGGACCACGGCACCGGTCCGTGCCCCTTCCAGCCGCTGCGCCGGAGTTGGTCCAGGCCGCGGTGGTAACCCGTCCGGGCGTACGCGTACGCGGCGACCGGCTGCCCCGCCGCCAGGGACCGCGCGGCCAGTGCGGCCCAGGCCGCGCTGGAGCCGGGGAAATCGGCTGCCACCTGGGCGTACGCCTCGTCGGTGTTGGTCGTAGCCGCGGCGGCCAGCGCCTTTTCGGCGTCGTCGTCGATGGGCAGCAGGGTGGCCGGGGGTTCGGGGAGCAAGTTGTGCATTGAACTATTCAACCCGTTTTCGCAACCGCCACGTCGGCTGAACGGCTGAGTGATTCGTCACGGGCAGCCAGCGGCGGCTGCGCGAGCGGCCGGTGTCGATGAGCGTGCCGGTGCCGAGCACGCGCGACGCGGGGAAGCCGCTGAGCGTGATGCAGAGATAGGTGATCGCGTCGACGGGGTTGGTGAGGACGATGATGATCGCGTGCGGCGAGGCCTTGGCGGCGCGTGG
>DASVVF010000850.1:0-4669 GCA_036386695.1 Catenuloplanes sp.
GCGTCGGCACCCCGACGCGGACCGGTGGTGGGGATGACGGGCCGGTTGCCGAGCGGCGGTCGACGACGCCCCGGCAGGTCCGGCGGCCGGGATACGGCGGCCGGCGGTGGGCGCCGACCGCCGTACCCCGGCGGGGAGTAAGGATCAGAGGTTGCCGGTCAGGTCGGTCGAGCCGCACGTGTCGGTCGCGCCGAAGCCGTACGCCTGGATGATGTTCGTCCGGGTGCAGATGGCCGAGTCGGCACCGGTGAAGACCTCGTCGATCACCGGGACGCCCAGGTCGGCGGTCGGAACGATGTTGTAGACGTCGCGCCGGTAGGGCAGTTCCGTGTTGAGCGTGCCCTCGGCGGTCCGAGGCGCGATGCCGTTGACCGAACCGAGCACGGCCGTGCCGCGACGGTCGTCCACGGCGACGGTCACCCCGCCGACGACGGTGTTGGCGTTGCTCTGCGCGATGTACTGGGCCACCGAGTACGGCAGGATGTAGTCGTTGTGACCGTCGAGCACCGCGCCGTTGTGCTCCTGCACGGAGTTGTTCAGGCTCTGCAGGCACGGGTAGTCGCCGTTGGCGATCTCGGTTTCGGTGATGCCGACCTTCTGGTTCCAGAAGGCGCGGGTGCCCGAGCCCGGCTGGATCAGCAGCGGGACGACCGGCTCGCCGGCGATGTTGTCGGTCAGGCACTGGTAGACACGTTCGAGCTGAACGGTGGTGAGGTTTCTCGGCAGGTCGCTGTTCTCGTTGATCGCGTAGGTCATCGCGTCGACGCCGAACGGGATCCAGGTGCCCGTGCCGCCCTCCACGAAGGAGGTGCTGCTGGACGAACGGGCGAAGTCGACACAGCCCTGCGAGGAGCTGCCCTGGGTTTCCGACAGCTTGAGCGCGTTACGGCCGGCCGTTGAGCCGTTCGGCCGGGCGATCTCGCAGTCGGTGGCCTTGGTCTTGATCGGCGAGGCGCCGGAGGCGTTCCAGTTGGCGATGATCTTGGCGCCACTGGCGTCGGTGATGGACTCTGACAGCCCACCCATGACGTCCTGGGTGGTGTCGGAACCGACGCCGGTCAGGGTGCGGTAGTCGCCGGTCGGCGTCGGGTCGGCAAACGCCGGGGTGCCCACCGCCGCAACGGAAATGGCGGCGCAAAAGGCCACGCCCAGCGCTCTGCCGAGGGTGTTCGCCTGCATTTTTCTCTCTTTCTGAGAAAGGAGTGTTTCGCTTTTCCTCTTCCGATGGGAAGGGGTTCGGCACTCATCATTCCGGCGCCCGGAGAACGTCGGTACCCGCATTATGGAAACGTTGGGCGCGGAAGGCTGCGCGCGCGTGTAGGCCAGATGAACAACCACTGCGGGGCTTATCGCGCGGTACCGCCACCGCCCGGACCCGACCGGCGATAACCAAGGGTGAGCATCATTGGCCCGGCAATTCCACTGAGCAGGCCAATCGCCAGAATGGCGACCAGAACAAAACGGCCGGCACCCGCCGGGGTGCGTTCCGTGGCCGCCAGCACCGGCGTCGACGAAGCCGCCGACCCGGGCGCCGACGCCCCGGCGGCAACGGGCGGAACCGCTGTGCCACGGGCCGGAACCCCGGACGGGGACGTCGTCCGGGGCCCCGCCGGGGTGGGTGTCGGCTGCCGTCCCGGCTGCCCGCCCGGGGCGGCGCCGGCCACACCCGGGGCCGGACCCCGGGCCGCACCCGGATCGGCCTGCTCCAGCATCGCGGCGACGCCCCGGGTCTGGTCCCGGTAAAGCGCGGGCAGCGGCACATAGCCCGGCGGCAGCTGGCCGCGTGCCGTACCCGATTTCTGCCCATCGCCGGCGGCGTGCCGCAGCAGCCGGGCGTAGTCCGCGCGGACCGCCGGGGGCCGGTCCCGGTTGACCGCCGCGTAGCTGAGCATGGTGAGCGGGTAGCCGCTGTCCACCCCCGGCCGGGGGTCGGGCCGCAGCACGCCCGGCACCGGGCCGGGCGCCATCGCGGCGACGCTGGCCAGCATGCCGGCGTCCGTGGGGGCGACGAACAGGCCCTGGGGATTACGCAGGCTCGCGGCCGCGAGTCCGTAGCGGGCCGCGGACGCCGAGTCGGTGATGGACAGCATGAACCGCTCGCCCACCGGCTGCGGCGGCGCCGCCCGGTATCCCGGCGGGACCGTGGTTCCGTCCCAGGTGGTCCTGATTTTCGCGTCGCCACGCAGCGTCTGCACCGCCGCCTCCCGCAGCGAGTTGACATAGGGACGCAGGGCGAACGTGCACCACGGAACGGCGATGACATCGTCGTCCGGGTTTTTCGGGTCCTGCGCCGGATTCGGGGGGTTGACGCAACTCGGGTCTTCTTTGGGAAAGCTCTGTGGCACCGCCGCACCGGCGAACAGCGCTCGATAGTGCTTGTTGACCAGCATTCCGTGTTCATCCGGACGGCCGGCCAGCCACCCGGCGGCGTCCGGGTCCGCCAACACCCATTCCCACACCCGGCGCGCCAGTGCGGAACTGCCCACCGTCACCACCAGACCGTCCGGCTTGGCGGTGGGCGTGAAATTGTCGAAAAGGGGATTCAGCTTCAGGAACTCAGGGTCATTCCGGATGCTGCGCGCGTTCGCTTTGGGGAGGTAGTCGCGACGGTCGCCGTCCGGGACGTCCGCCCGGTACGACTGGGTGAGCAGCTTGGCCACCAGGCGGGGGGTCAGCTTCAGGTCGCGCACCTGGGTGCCGCGCACCTTCTCCACCGACTCCGGCGAACCGGGATTGATCTTTGTTTCGATCTGCATGGCGATCACGGCGGCGCTGAGCGCCACCGGCGCGTGCAGGATCCGGGCGGTGCCGGGCGGTGATTCCCGGGCGTCGGTGACGAAGGCCAGCCCGGGCCCGTCGACGGCGGGAGCGCGCACGAACTGGTTCGCCTCGGCGTCGCTCGTGCCGGTGAAGCCGAACACCGGACCGTTGTCGGCGCACAGCACCGGCTGCCAGGACTGAACCGCCGACCCGACCAGCTCCGACCCGACGGTCAGCCGTTCCTCCTTGCCCTGGGCGCAGGTCACGTTGCTCGGCTCGAACCTGAGCCGCACCGCGATGCGGTTGGCGAAGTAGCCGCGCGACAGCGGCGAGCCGTCCATGACCGTTCCGCCCGGGTTGCCGGTGACCACCTTCCCGGCCGGGTCGTGGTCGCCGCGCGGGACGATGACCAGCCAGCACGGCCGGCCCACCACCACGCCGGCGGACCGCTGTGGCTGTCCGCAACCCAGCCCGGGCGCCTCGGCGCCGGTCTGCACCTCGAAGGTGATCCGGCCGGTGCCGTCAGCGGTGGTCCGGGCATAGGGGACCTCGTTGGTGGTGTATTCGCTGAAGTAGTCGGTCAGCCCGAGCCCCCCGCCCGGCGGGTACGGGTTGTTCTTACCGCCGTCCGGGGTCCGGGTGCCGTCGACGGCGCGGAACGGCACCGACCGGGCACCGCCGGCCTCCGGCCGCTGGAGCTCCTCGGCGGGGTCCGGCGGGTAGAGGGTGGACTTCCCCACCGTCCGTGAGTTGTTCGCGTTGCCCAACCCGATGGCCGAACGCGCGTCGTTCGGCACGACACCCCGGCCGTACTGGCAGGTCTCGCGGAAGTCGTCGGCGTCCGGATCGGGTCCCCAGCACTGCATGAACTGCAGGTAGTTCTTGCCGACGAAGCCACCCGCCCCGGTCGGGGCGCCGCCGGTCCAGCTGACCGTGACCCCCTGGGCGCCCAGGTTCGCGGTCTGCGAGACGGTGATCCGCAGCTTGGAGAAGTCGTCCCACTTCCCGGCGCGGCCGCTGACCGTGACGGCCGAATCGGTCAGTCCGCTCTCCGCCGGGGCGGCCCGCGCCGCGAGCGGGCCGACCGGCAGCACCACACCGAGCAGCACCACCGGCGCGACTACCGCGGTGCTCAGGGCGGCACTGAGCCGCCGGCGAAGGGATCCGGTCCTCACCGTCGCCCCCCGACCCGCTCGGAACGGCCCACGGTGGCCCGGCGCACGATCAGCGGAGGCCCGACGATCAGTGCGATCAGCAGTGCCGCGGCGATCAGCATCATGGTGTGCGGCAGCCGCCAGCCGCCCTGTCCGTCCAGCGACACCGGCACCCCGGCGACCTGCTGCCCGGCGGCGCCGCCACCGGCCTCCCCGGCGGCCAGCGGCTGGCCGGTGTCCGGGTCCACCCGCGCACCCGGCGTCGCCCCGCTCGCCGCGTTCGGCCCGGTCGTGCCGGTCGTGCCGGCGGCGCCGTTCGCCGTCGGGCCGGCGGCGGTGGTCCCGGGGTTGGAACCGCCGGCCGGCGTCCTGCTGTCGGTCTTCTGCTGGCCACCGGTGGTTGGGGTCTGCTGCCCGGCCCCGCCGGTGCCGGTCGCGCACTGCGTCGTGGCGCCCTTGCGGTCACACTCGGGCGGCATCTCGGCCGTGTTGGCGAGGGTGTTCGTCCCGTTGCGGGAGAAGGTGGGGTTGTTGCAGGACTCGATGCTCTTGTCCTGCTTCTCCGCTCCGGGCACCGCCCCGATCTGCTCGAAGCCGGCCCGGACCAGGTTGATCGGCAACGGCGAGTAACCCTGCAGCATGGCCTTGCGCTGGCCCTCGCAGAGGAAGTAGTTGCCGAAGCGGCCCAGGGTGTAGCCCCGGTTCTTCGTGAAGCCGTGTCCCTCCTGCTCGGGGACGATCATGTAGGAGTACGA
>DASVVF010000851.1:0-1578 GCA_036386695.1 Catenuloplanes sp.
GGACCTGTCCACCGGCGAGCCGGACCTGCGGCTGCTGCCCCCGATCGGTGCGCACCTGCGGGCGCTGGGCGGGCAGTCCCTGCCGCAGGTGGGGTACGCCGACGCCGGTCCGCTACCGGAGCTGGTCGCGGCGGCCGGCAGCCGGTTCGCAGCCGACGGCCTGCCGATGGCCGATGCCGCCGTGACCGTCACCGGCGGCGCCCTGGACGCGATCGAACGGCTGCTCGCCACCCACCTGCGACCCGGTGACGCGGTCGCCGTCGAGGATCCCGGCTGGGCGAACCTGCTCGACCTGGTGGCGGCCCTGAACCTGACAGCGGTCGGTGTCGAGGTCGATGACGAAGGTCCCACCGAACCGGCGTTGCGCGCCGCCCTGGCCCGTGGCGCGCGGGCGGTGGTGGTGACCGCCCGGGCGCACAACCCGACCGGTGCGGCGGTCAGTCAGCGGCGGGCTTCGGCCCTGCGGGCGGTGCTGGCCGACCACGACGACGTGCTGCTCATCGAGGACGACCACGCCGCCGAACTGGCCCCCGTACCGTTGCATCCGTTGGCCGGCGCCACCGCGAGCTGGGCGTTCGTCCGGTCCGCCGCCAAGCCCTACGGGCCCGACCTGCGCATCGCCGTGCTGGCCGGCGACCAGGCCACGGTGGCCCGGGTGGCGGGGCGGATGCGCATCGGCGCCGGTTGGGTGTCCACCGTGCTGCAACGGCTGCTGCTGCGGCTGTGGGCGGACCCGGCTGTCGACGCGCTGATCGCCGCCGCCCGGCAGAGCTACCTCACCCGCCGGGTCGGGCTGCGTGCCGCACTGATCGCCCGGGGCGTGGACGCCAGCGGCCACACCGGCATCAACGTCTGGGTACGGGTGCCCGACGAGACCCGGGCGGTCACGAGCCTGCGCGACGCGGGCTATGCGGTGGCCCCCGGGGCCCTCTACCGGATCGCCGCCCCGCCGGGCATCCGGATCACCGTCAGCCCGTTGGGTCCGGACGCCGTCGAGGCCCTCGCCGATGCGGTGGCCGCCGCCGTGCATCCGGCCCCGGGGCGGCCCATGAGCGCGTGAGTCGCGGGCGGCGGGGTAGAAACCTCACATGGCGAAATCCACCGAGACCGCTCCCGGCGCCCAGGAGTTCATCCCCGCCGACCCGAAGGGCATCGACGAGCTGAAGGCGGCCGCGCCCGATTGCCGCGGCTGTGAGCTGTATCAGGACGCCAACCAGGTGGTGTTCGGCCGGGGCGATGCCCACGCCCGGGTGGTGTTCGTCGGCGAGCAGCCCGGCGACGTCGAGGACCAGCAGGGCCTGCCCTTCGTCGGCCCGGCCGGTCACCTGCTGCGGCGGGCCGTCGACGAGGCCGGCATCGACCCGGCCCAGATCTACATCACCAACGCGGTCAAGCACTTCCGCTTCGAGTTGCGTGGCAAGCGGCGCATCCACCAGACCCCGGACCGGGTGCACATCACCGCCTGCCGGCCCTGGCTGGTGGCCGAGTTCGCCCTGCTGCGGCCCGAGATCGTCGTCGTGCTCGGCGCGACGGCGGCCAAGGCCCTGCTCGGCCCGTCGTTCCGGGTGACCCAGTCGC
>DASVVF010000852.1:0-8910 GCA_036386695.1 Catenuloplanes sp.
CTACCACCAACGCAACTAGGCCCGTCATTTCGGCACGAAGTGCGGCAGCCGTCCCGTAGCCGATCCTGCCTGCAGCATCGCCATGGCCATCCGGTTGCCGGGGACATATGGAGCCGGGCTCCGGCGCTCAGCTGGACCGCCGCCCCGGGGCCTCTTGTGGCACACTGCGCACCGTGACCGAGTTCGCGATCCGGTCGGCCGTTGCCGAGGACGCCGATTTTCTCCTTGACATGCTGGTCGAAGCGGTGAACTGGGAGCCGGGACGGGCGGTGCCCAGAGATCGGATCCTGGCGGACCCGGCGCTGGCCCATTACGTCAGTGGATGGCCACGGGTGGGTGACCTGGGCGTGGTGGCGGAGACCGCTGACGGGATTCCCGCCGGTGCCGCCTGGCTGCGGCATTCACCGAGCAGGACCCCGGTTACGGGTATGTCAACTCAGCCGTGCCGGAACTGGGCATGGGTGTGGCACGGCCGTATCGCCGGCGCGGCGTCGGTCGGCTGCTGCTGCGTGCCATCCTGAACGAGGCCAACGACAGCGGACTGCCGGCGGTGTCCCTCAGTGTCGAACGGGCCAACGTCGCCGTCCTGCTGTACACGTCGATGGGATTCCGTACCGTGGCGTCGGCCGGGAACGCCGACACGATGCTGATCGGACGCGAGCAACTGCCGGTGCGGTGACCGGGCGGCGATACCCGACTACCCCTGCTCCGGGGCCGGCTGGGCGTCGAGGCGCACATGCAGCCGCAGCTGCGGCACCAACAGGTCGTCGACGTCCAACGCCCGGGTTGCCCCGTCAGGCTCCCAACCGGTCGAGGTCAGGAAGGCGCGGCTGGCGGCGTCCGCCTCGTACGCCCAGGCGACGGCCGCGGTGAAGCCATCGGAGCGCCACAGGTCCACCGTCGCGGCCAGTAACCGGCTGCCGTGCCCGCGCCGGCCCCAGCGGGGCTCCACCAGTAGGTCGGTCACCGCGGCGACCCCCTCGCCCAGCGCGGCGAGTTCCTCACCGGGAGCGAGTGCCTGCTCGTCGGCCGGGCCGCCCGCGGCGAAACCCACCAGGTGAGCCTGCTCGCCCTGTTCGACGGCGACCATCACCCGGTGCCGGTCGGACGGCGGCGTTTCGATCGCCGACTGCCAACCCCGAACGAGAAACGCCTGGTCGATGCGGTCGAGCACGTCCCTGGGCAGCATCCGACGGTAGGCCACCTGCCAGGTGGCGAGCTGGATCCGGGCGATGTCGTCGGCGTCCTGTGGACGCGCTGGCCGTACGTACCCGAGCGCCATGACCGCTTAGCGTACGGACGCGCCCGTGACGGCGCGCGGGGCACCCGCCGGATTCTCGCGCCGGTCTTGTCGGTGGGCTGGGTTACCGTGCCTTCCGATGGCCGTACCCGAATCTCTCTCCCCGGCGCAGGCGCGTCGCGTCGCGCTGGCCGCGCAGGGCTTCACCGATCCGCCGCCCGGCGCCGGCCCGGACCTGCGCCACCTGCGGCGGGTGCTGCGCCGCGTCGGGCTCCTGCAGATCGACTCGGTGAACGTGTTGCAGCGCGCCCACTACCTGCCGTTGTACAGCCGCCTGGGGCCGTACCCGACGGCTCTGCTGGATCGGGCGGCCTACCGCCGCCCACGGGAGCTCTTCGAGTACTGGGGGCACGAGGCGTCCCTCATCCCGGTCGAGCTGCATCCGGCGTTGCGCTGGCGGATGGCCGCCGCGCACACCGACGCCTGGGGCGGCATGCGTCGCATCGCCGTGGAGCAACCCGAGCTGGTGGCCTGGGTCCGTGACGAGGTCCGGGTCAACGGACCGCTGACGGCGGCGGAGATCGAGCACGACGCGCCCCGGGAGAGCGGCAACTGGGGCTGGAACTGGTCGGCGGTCAAGCGGGCCCTGGAGTGGCTGTTCTGGTCCGGTGAGGTCACCGCGGCCGGTCGCAACAGCGCCTTCGCCCGGCTCTACGACCTGCCGGAGCGGGTCCTGCCGGCCGCCGTGCTCGCCGCGCCGACGCCGCCGCCCGCGGTGGCGTACCGGCAGCTCGTCGAGGTGGCCGGGCGGGCGTTGGGGGTGGCCGCGGAGGCCGAGCTGCGCGACTACTTCCGGCTGCCGCTGGCCGGGGCCCGCACCGCCATCGCGGAGCTGGTCGAGGCCGGGGTGCTGACGCCGGTGACGGTCGGCGACTGGCGGCCCCCGGCGTACCTGCACGCCGACGCCCGGCTGCCGCGCCGGGTGGCGGCGTGCACGCTGGTCAGCCCGTTCGACCCGCTGGTCTGGGAGCGCGGCCGCACCGCGCGGCTGTTCGACTTCCATTACCGGATCGAGATCTACGTCCCCGCCGCCCAGCGGGTGTACGGCTACTACGTCCTGCCGTTCCTGCTGGGTGACCGGCTGGTGGCCAGGGTGGATCTGAAGGCCGACCGCAAGGCCGGCGTGTTGCGGGTGCCGGCGGTGTGGGCCGAGCCGGCGACCGATCAGCGCGCGACGGCCGATGCCCTCGCCGGCGAGCTGTGGCGGTTGGCCGGGTGGCTGGGCCTGACCGAGGTGGCCGCACCGGAGCGGGGGGACCTCGCCGCGGCGCTCACCGCGGCGCTGACCGGCAGCGCGGCCGGTGTACCGTGACAGCGATGGTCCGGTTGCGGGGCGCCGAGCAGCGGGAGTGGCGATGACGAGCGTGGCGGATCCGGCGGCCGACTCCGGTCCCGAGCAGCACCGCCCTGACCCCCACCGCCCCGGCCCCCACCGCCCCGACTACCACCGCCCTGGGCCGCACGGAGACACGGCGGTGCTGGCCCCCGGGCAGTACCCGGCGGTCGATCCAGCGGGGTATCCGCACGACCCGGCGGGGTATCCGCGGTATGTCGCCCCGGAACCCGACCGGCTCACCCGCTTCTTCAGCAACCTGTGGGTCCGCTCGCCGCGCTGGCTCGCGCCGCTCGCCGGGCTGGGCTGCATCGCCGGCGCGGTCGGCTACACGATGTGGACCGATCCCACCGACGCCAGCCCGGACGCCGTGTCGACCTGCCTGCTGCGCTACACCACCGGCTTCGACTGCCCGGGCTGCGGCGGCACCCGCGCGTTCTGGTATCTGCTGCACGGCGACCTGCCAGCGGCTGCCCGCCACCACCTGTTGTTCGTGTTCGCCGTGCCGTTCGTGCTCTATGTGTACCTCGCGTGGGCCGGTCAGCGGCTGTTCGGGCGACGGCTGCCACAGCTGCGGTTCTCGCCGCGCGCGCTCGGCGTGTTCCTGGCCGTGTGGGGAATCTGGAGCGTCCTGCGCAACCTGCCCTGGGCGCCCTTCACCTGGCTGTACGTCTGACCCGCCGGGCTGGGACCCGCAAATCCGCGGGGGCTGGACCCGCAATCCCGCGGGGGCTGGACCAGCAACGCTTCGGGCCGGACCAGCAACCCTTCGGGCTGGACCCGCGACCCTTCGGGCTGGACCCGCGACCCGCGGGGCGGACCGGCGATCCGCCGGGCCATGGTGTCGCCCGCGTACCGCCGCGTCCCCGGCGGCCGTCGGACCGTTAGAGTCTGGCGGACCGACTGAAAGGAGCCCTCGTCGTGCCGGAGATCGTGCCGCCGCAGGTCAAGCTCGTCGCCTGGACCCATTTCGAGGCCCCGGACGACGTGCCGTGGACGACCGACGCGGACGGTGGGCAGGCGCTCGCCGAATTCGCCGGCCGCGCCTGCTACCAGTCCTGGAAGAAGCCCAACCCGGTGACCGCCACCAACGCCAGCTACCTCGCGCACATTCTTGAGGTCGGGCACCTGTCGGTGCTGGAGCACGGCTCGGTGACGTTCTACTTCACCGGGGTGTCGCGGTCGTTCACCCACGAACTGATCCGTCACCGGCATTTCTCGTACTCGCAGCTGTCCCAGCGGTACGTGCCGGAGCGCGACGCGGCCATGGTCGAGCCCGCGGTGATCGCGGACGACCCGGAACTGCACAAGCGGTTCGTCGAGGCGGCCGAGGCCAGCGTGCGCGCCTACAACGATCTGCTGGAGGGGTTGGAGCGCCGGTTCGCCGACGTGACCAACCCGACGCTGCGCCGCAAGCAGGCCCGGCAGGCCGCCCGCGCGGTGCTGCCCAACGCCACCGAGACCCGCATCGTGGTCACCGGCAACTACCGGGCCTGGCGGCACTTCATCGCGATGCGGGCCACCGAGCACGCCGACGTCGAGATCCGGGAGTTGGCCGTGGAGTGCCTGCGCCAGTTGCAGCGGGTGGCGCCGAACGTCTTCGCCGATTTCACCCTCAGCACACTGCCGGACGGCACCGAGGTCGCCGCCAGCCCGTACGCGCAGCAGTCCTGAGTCCCGCCGGGGCCGCGCCGCCCGGGGCGGTGCGGAGCGCGGGCGGCCCGCCGTCGGGCGTCCGATAGGTTAGGGAACATGACGCACGACCATCCCGCCGCCGTCCCGGAGGGCCCCCGGCGGCCCTTTGGACGGCTGCTGACCGCCATGGCCACCCCGTTCACGAGCGACGGATCGCTCGACGTCGAGGGCGCGGCCCGGCTGGCCAGCTATCTGGTCGACGAGCAGCACAACGACGCGCTGGTGATCAATGGCACCACCGGTGAGTCGCCGACCACCACCGACGCCGAGAAGGAGGCCATCCTGCGGGCGGTGCTGGAAGCGGTCGGCGACCGCGCGAAGGTGGTCGCCGGGGTCGGTACGAACGACACCCGGCACACCGTTGAGCTGGCCCGGGCCGCCGAGAAGGCGGGGGTGCACGGCCTGCTCGTCGTCACGCCGTACTACAACAAGCCGCCGCGCGACGGGTTGCGCCGACACTTCAGCACGGTGGCCGACGCCACCGGGTTGCCGGTGATGCTCTACGACATCCCGCACCGCACCGGCACCGCCATCGACACCGAGACGCTGTGCCAGCTCGCCGAGCACGAGCACATCGTCGCCGTCAAGGACGCCAAGGGCGACCTGACCGCCACGTCCTGGGTGACCAGCCGGACCGACCTGGCGATCTACTCCGGGGAGGACGCGCTGACCCTGCCGCTGCTGGCGGTCGGCGCCAGTGGCCTGGTGGGCACCTCCACCCATTTCACCGGCGCGCTCACCGCCCGGATGATCCAGGCGTTCGACGCCGGCGACACCGGTGCGGCGCTCGCCCTGCACCGGCGGCTGTTGCCGCTGTTCACCGGAATTTTCCGCACCCAGGGCACCATCCTGGTGAAGGCCGGCCTGCGGCAGTTGGGCCTGCCGGCGGGCCCGGTGCGTCCGCCGCTGGTGGACGCGACCGACGCCGAGCGTACCCAGCTGCTGGCGGACTGCGCCGCGGCCGGTCTTGACCTGCCGGAGGAAAAATGAGCCAGGCGCACCTTGAGCTGGACGCACCCCCGCCGCTGCCCGAGGGCGGCCTGCGGATCATCCCGCTCGGCGGGCTGGGCGCGATCGGGCGCAACATGACGGTGTTCGAGTTCGACGGCAAGCTGCTCATCGTCGACTGCGGGGTGCTCTTCCCCGACGTGGAGCAGCCCGGTGTCGACCTGATCCTGCCGGATTTCGCCCCGATCCTGGACCGGCTGGCCGACGTACAGGCCATCGTGCTCACCCACGGTCACGAGGACCACATCGGCGCGGTGCCGTATCTGCTCGCCCACAAGCCGGACATCCCGTTGGTGGGCTCCCAGTTCACCCTGGCGCTGGTCGAGGCGAAGCTGGCCGAGCGGCGTATCGAGCCGTACACGCTGACCGTCAAGGAGGGCAACCGGGAACGGCTCGGCCCGTTCGAGTGCGAGTTCTTCGCGGTCAACCACTCCATTCCGGACGCCCTGGCGGTCGCCATCCGCACCGCGGCCGGTCTGGTGCTGCACACCGGCGACTTCAAGATGGACCAGTTGCCGCTGGACGGGCGGATCACCGACCTGGCCGGTTTCGCCCGGCTCGGCGGTGAGGGCGTGGATCTGCTGCTGTCGGACTCCACCAACGCGGAGATCCCCGGGTTCGTCACCCCGGAGCGCGACATCGGTCCGGTCCTCGACGGCATCTTCGCCAAGGCCAAGGGCCGGATCATCGTGGCCAGCTTCGCCTCCCACGTGCACCGGGTGCAGCAGGTGCTCGACTCGGCGTACGAGTACGAGCGCAAGGTGGCGCTGATCGGCCGCTCGATGGTCCGCAACATGGGTATCGCCCGGGACCTGGGTCTGCTGCGCATCCCGGAAGGGCTGCTGGTCAGCATCGACGAGGCGACCGCCCTGCCGCCGGACCGGATCGTGTTGATGTCGACCGGTTCCCAGGGCGAGCCGATGAGTGCGCTGGGCCGGATGGCCACCGGCGACCACCGGCACATCACCGTCGCCCCGGGCGACACTGTGGTGCTGGCGAGTTCGCTGGTGCCGGGCAACGAGACCTCGGTCTACCGGGTGATCAACCAGCTGTCCCGGGGCGGTGCCACGGTGATCCACAAGGACGTGGCGAAGGTCCACGTGTCGGGTCACGCCCCCGCCGGCGAGCTGCTCTACCTGCTCAACGTCGTCCGGCCGAGCAACCTGATGCCGGTGCACGGGGAGTGGCGGCACCTGCGTGCCCACGCCCGTCTCGGGATCGAATCCGGGCTGCCCGCCGAGCGGGTGGTGATCTGCGAGGACGGCGACGTGGTCGACCTGGTCGAGGGCCTGGCCCGGGTGGTCGGGCACGTCAAGAGCCGGTACGTGTACGTGGACGGCCTGGCCGTCGGCGACGTGGGCGAGTCGCTGTTGACCGAGCGGCGGATGCTCGGCGACGGTGGGTTCATCTCCGCCACCGTGGTGATCGACTCGGTCACCGGCAAGGTGGTCGGCGGGCCGACCGTCTCGGCGAAGGGCTTCTCCGACGACCCGAACGCCTTCAACCCGGTCATTCCGTTGGTGACCGCGGCGCTGGACCGTTCGGCCGAGGACGGCATCACCGACCCGCACCAACTGCAGCAGGTGGTGCGCCGGGTGGTGGGTCGCTGGGTCAACGACGCCTACCGGCGCCGCCCGATGATCGTCCCCACGGTGGTCGAGGTCTGAGCACGACGTACGGTCCTCCCGCGCCGGGCGCGGGACGCGGGCGGTAGCCGGTCACCCCACGGCTGCCGCCCGCATCTGTGTCCGTGCCCGGGGTCCGGGGGCGGACCTGGAGTTCGGGCGCGCCGGGTCCAGGGACGCACTCCCACCACTGGTACGGGCGGGCGCGGGTGAGCGGTTCAATCTCGCGGCGGATTTCTTCTGTGCACTGGGTCACACGATCTGAGCCATCCATCGGCGTCTCATCTGCGTACTCCCCTGCGGGAACGGAGGGAGGGCCCCGGCACGGAACACACCGTCATCAGCTTGACCGCACATCACCCCTGCTCCCGATAAGGAGGACACGGATGGATAAACGACGTGTCATCACTTCGGCGGTGGTCGTGGCGACTGTCGGCGCGGCCACCGCGCTGACCCTCCCCGCTATTGCTGGAACCGACAAGAACAAGCCAGGCGGTGGCTCGTCCGCCGCGCCGGCCGTCTCCGCCGAGATGCTGGCCGCGCTGCAGCGCGACCTGAAACTCACCCGACCGCAGGCACAGGCCCGCCTCGCCAAGGAGGCGTGGGCCATCCGCACCACCAGCACGCTGCGCGAGGCCATGGGCTCCGCGTGGGCGGGCGCCTGGCTCAACGAGGGCGCCACCCAGCTGAACGTGGCGGTCACCGACCGCGCCCAGGTCGGCGCTATCCAGCGGGCTGGTGCGGTGCCGAAGGTGGTGTCGCGCAGTGCCACCCAGCTGAACACCGTGAAGCAGGCTCTCGACCGGCAGGCGGGCAAGGCGGCGGCCAGCATCCCGGGCTGGTTCGTCGACCCCGCCTCGAACCAGGTCGTCGTGCTGACCCGGACCGGGCGGATGTCCGCCGTTCGTTCGTTCGTGGCGGCCGCGCGCGTGCCGGCGAGCGCCGTGCGGGTGCTGTCGAGCACCGAGGCTCCGAAGCTGCTGAACCGCCCACGTCCGGAACAGCCGGACGAGAACGAGCAGGCCGGTCAGCAGGAGCAGGCCGGTCAGCAGGCGGGCCAGGAGCAGCAGGCGGGCCAGGAGCAGGAGGCCGGCCAGGAGCAGGCCGGTCAGGGCCAGCAGGAGCAGGCGAACGGCAACGGGCAGGAAGTCGTCGGCGGTAGCGCGTACTTCGTCGGCAACAACGCCCGCTGTTCCGTGGGCTTCGCCGTTCAGGGCGGCTTCGTCAGCGCCGGGCACTGCGGTGACGAAGGCGACCAGACCGCCGCGGTGGCCGGGAACCAGCTCGCGGCGCAGGGCGCCTTCGAGGCCTCCTCGTTCCCGGGCGACGACTTCTCGTTCGTGGCGGTGAACCAGAATTTCACCCCGGTGGCCGAGGTGGACAGCTTCGGTGGTGAGACCAGCCCCAACGGCGGTGGCCAGAACGGTCTGGCGGCGAGCAACGAGAACCTTCCGGTGGCGGGTTCGCAGCAGGCCCCGGTCGGTACGTCGGTGTGCAAGTTCGGTTCGACGACGGGCGCGAGTTGTGGCGTGATCGAGGCGCTGAACGCCAGTGTCCAGGTTGCCGACCCGACCGACGGCGTCGGAGTGGTGACCGTCAACGGCATGATCCGGACCGATGTCTGCGCCGAGGGTGGCGACTCCGGCGGTGCGCTGCTCGCTGGTGACCAGGCGCAGGGGGTGGTTTCCAGTGGCTCCGGCGACTGCACTCAGGGCGGTGTCACGTTCTTCCAGCCGGTGAACGAGATCCTTCAGAAGCTCGACAAGACGCTGCTCGTCGCGGCCGGTCAGGGCGCGGGGGCCGGTCAGGGCGCGGCTGCGGGTGACGAGGCGGCCGCGGGTGACGAGGCGGCCGCGGGTGAGGAAGCGGCCGCGGGTGACGAAGCGGCTGCGGGTGACGAGGCGGCCGCCGGTGACGAGGCGGCCGGTCAGGGACAGCAGGGCGGCCAC
>DASVVF010000853.1:0-4823 GCA_036386695.1 Catenuloplanes sp.
GGGTCGACACCGTAGAGCTGCAGGCTCCGGAAATCCTCGTCGGGGGCGAACTGGATCATGCTCAGCGTCTTGGGGATGCGTTCCACCAGCGCCCGCGTGGTGATCATCTCGCAGACGTACACCCCGCCGCCCTGCTCCCGGCAGAGCCGCCGGAACGCGACGTTGGTGATGCCGGCCATCGGCGCCAGCACCACCGGCGGCCACACCTCGCGCGCTCCCAGCCTCAGCGGGCGGACGGTCGGTGACGCCATCGTCGTAGGGGCCTCGGTCATGCTCCCGAGCATGGCACGCCCGCCCCGCCAGCCCACCGACCGGGCAGCGCCACGGCGTGCGGAAGGCCCCGCCCGCCGCCCGCTCCCCGCACCGCTACGGACGCTCAGCAGCCAGGGAGGTGGTCGATCAGGTAACGCTCGATGGCGTCCAGCGAGATCCGCTCCTGCTTCATGGTGTCGCGGTCACGGACCGTCACCGCGTTGTCCTGCAGGGTGTCGAAGTCGACCGTGACGCAGAACGGCGTACCGATCTCGTCCTGCCGGCGGTACCGGCGGCCGATCGCCTGCGAGTCGTCGAACTCCACCACCCACCGCTTGCGCAGCAGCGCCGCCAGGCCCTTGGCCTTGGGCGACAGCTCCGGGTTGCGCGACAACGGCAGCACCGCGACCTTGGTCGGGGCCAGCCGCGGGTCGAAGCGCATCACCGTACGCTTGTCCACCCCGCCCTTGGTGTTCGGCGCCTCGTCCTCGTCGTACGCCTCGAGCAGGAAGGCCAACACGGCGCGGGTCAGGCCGGCGGCCGGCTCGATGACGTACGGCACCCAGCGTTCCTGCTTCTCCTGGTCGAAGTAGGACAGGTCCACACCGGAGTGCTTCGAGTGCGTCGACAGGTCGAAATCGGTGCGGTTCGCGATGCCTTCCAGCTCGGCGAAATCGGTGCCACCGAACTGGAACCGGTATTCGATGTCGACGGTCCGCTTGGAGTAGTGGGACAGCTTCTCCTTCGGGTGCTCGAAGAAGCGCAGGTTCGACTCGGTCAGGCCCAGGTCGATATACCAGTTCCACCGCTCCTGCAGCCAGTACTCGTGCCACTGCTCATCGGAGCCCGGCTCGACGAAGAACTCCATCTCCATCTGCTCGAACTCGCGGGTCCGGAAGATGAAGTTGCCCGGGGTGATCTCGTTGCGGAACGACTTGCCGACCTGCGCGATGCCGAACGGCGGCTTCTTACGCGCCGCGGTGGCCACGTTGTTGTAGTTGACGAAGATGCCCTGGGCGGTCTCCGGGCGCAGGTAGTGCAGGCCCTCCTCGCTCTCCACCGGGCCCAGGTAGGTCTTCATCAGGCCGTTGAACATCTTCGGCTCGGTGAAGGTGCCCTTGTTGCCGCAGTTCGGGCAGTTCAGCTCGGCCAACGACGCCGGGGCCCGACCATGCTTGGCCTCGTACGCCTCTTCGAGGTGGTCGGCCCGGAACCGCCGGTGACACGACTGACACTCGGTCAGCGGGTCGACGAAGGCGTCCAGATGCCCGGAGGCCGCCCACACGTCGCGGGACAGGATGACCGCGGAGTCCAGGCCGACGATGTCGTCGCGCTGCTGGACCATGGACCGCCACCACTGCCGGCGAACGTTCTCCTTCAGCTCCACGCCCAGCGGGCCGTAGTCCCACGCCGAGCGGGTGCCCCCGTAGATCTCGCTGGAGGGAAAGACGAAGCCGCGGCGCTTGGCGAGGCTGACAACGGAATCGATACGGTCGGCTGGCATGGGACTCCTCCTACGCCGGCTGGCGGCCGGCGGGGACGTGCGCGGATGAGAGAGTTCAGGACACAACACACAACTACCCGACCGACGGTACGGTTACCGGCGGCCGGCAATCCAACAGATTACCGCTCGACGTCGCAGACCTCTAACTCGCCGGTGCTGCCGTCCTGTTCCAGCAGCACCCGCAGGCCGCCCGCGTTGCCGGTCTCGTAGGTGACGGCGACCGGCACGGTCAGGTCGGTCAACGACACGTCCCCGACGTCGTACGAGCGGATCGGTGGCTCGGCCTGCATCCGGCGGGTGAACGCCTCGGGCGTCTCGCCGCGCTGGGCCCGCTCGCACAGCTGGTCGTATGCCCCGCGGTACTCCTTGGCGCGCACCGCGTCGAGGTAGTCGCCGACGACGACGTTGGCCTGCTCGTTGAGCGCCTCGGTGCCGGTCAGCGCGAGCCCGACCACCGCGGTCAGCCCTGCCCCGCAGCACAACACCACGGCGACGCCGCCGACCGCGAGTCCCCACCACATCCGCGCGGTGCGCCCCTCGGTCGGTGGGGCCGGAAACGGCGCCATCACTCCGGGCCCGGCCGGCGGCGGCTGAACCGGCACCGGACCCGGCTGCTGGTACGGCACCGGACCCGGCTGCTGGTACGGCAGCGACGCGTCGGCCGCGACCGGCGGGTCGTCCGGAACCGGCCCACCGGCCTGAACCGGCCCACCGGCCTGAACCGACGGATCGGCCTGAACCGACGGATCGGCCTGAACCGACGGCGGGGGGCCGACCGGTGGTGGGGGTGGGACCGACGCGGCAGCCGGCGGGTACGGCGGGGGCTGCCCTGCCGGTCCGGGAACGGTCATGGGCCCAAGGGTAGTGCGTGCCGGCCCTCGGGGCCGGCCGAGGCCGCTCAGCGCCCCGCCCCGGTGGCCCGGTCGCTGGCGGTGACCACCACGTCGGCGCCGGGCGCGGCGGTGGCCAGTGCCTCGAAGGCCGACGGTTCGTCCAGCGACTCGGCCAGCAGCGGGCTGGCGGAGATCTTGACGTCGAAGGCGCCCAGCGCCCGCCGGTAGGTGCCCACGGACTCCCACCGGGTCACCAGAGACCAGTGTCGGGGGTCGTCGAGGGCCCGGGTGAGCTCGCCGGATTCGTACCCCCGGCAGGCGGCCAGGGCCCTCAGTGCGGCATGGGCGCGCTCGACGAACGCGTCCGCGGCTGCCGGCTCGACCAGGAACCGGTTCATCACCAGCACGGTTGTACTCCTAGAGTTGGGCGGAATCGTCAGCCTACGAGGGAGTGGACAGCGTGCGAACACCGGACGGAAACGGCGGCCGCCTGCCCGCCCGGCTGGCGGCGGTGAACCCGACCGTGGCCTTCGTGCTCGCCCTGGTGGTGGTGTTGGCGGGGCTGTTCGCCCCGGGGCCGATCGGGGCCGCGCTGCTGCTGGTGCTGGCCGGCGGGCTCGGCGCGTTGACCGTGACGACGTGGCCGGTGCAGGAGCCGGCGGCCCGGTTGTTCCGGTTGCTGATCCTGACCATGGTGATCGCGGTGGCGTTGGCCAAGGTCCTCTGAACCGGCGCGGTCGCATGCATCCATGCGTTTTTGACAATCATTGTCATTGTCGCGGACAGTGGGTGGCATGCTGATCCGCTCGACGCCCCGCACCCTGCTGACGGCCGCGGCCACGCTCCTGGCCCTGTCCGGGGTGGCCGGGTGCGACGGTGGACCGGCCGACGCGGGTGCCGGCGGCCGCCCCGCCGTGGTCGCCGCCTTCTATCCCCTGCAGTTCATCGCCGAGCGCGTCGGTGGCGACGCCGTCACGGTCAGCAATCTGGCCCCGCCGGGGGCGGAGCCGCACGACCTGGAACTCAGCCTGAAGCAGGCCGGCCAGGTCGGTGACGCCGCCCTGGTGGTGTATCTGCGGGGATTCCAGCCGGCCGTCGACGAGGCGGTGACCCAGCAGGGTGGCGACCGGGCCTTCGACGTGGGCACCGTGCAGCCGCTGCTGGCCGCCGACGAGGGCGCGCACGCCCACGAGGGCGAGCCGTCCCCCGACCCGAGCGGCGGGGAGAAGGACCCGCACGTCTGGCTCGACCCCACCCGACTGGCCACCATCGCCGACCAGCTCGCCGGGCGACTCGGCGCGGTCGACCCGGCCAACGCCGCCGCGTACACCGCCCGCGCCCGGACGCTGCACGCCGACCTGGACAAGCTCGATCAGGAGTACGCCCAGCGACTGAAGAACTGTCAGCGGCGCGAGATCATCACCGCCCACACCGCGTTCGGCTACCTGGCCCGGCGCTACCAGCTCGAACAGGTCGGCATCACCGGCCTGTCCCCGGAGAGCGAGCCCTCCCCGCAGCGGGTGGTCGAGGTCGCCCGGGAGGCCCGCGAGCACGGCGCCACAACGATCTTCTTCGAGACCCTGGTGAGTCCCAAGACCGCCGAGGCGATCGCCCGCGAGGTCGGCGCCAGGACCGCCGTGCTGGACCCCATCGAAGGGCTGCCGGCCGGCTACACCGGGGATTACTTCACGGTGATGCGGACCAACCTGATCGCCCTGACCACGGCCCTGGGGTGCTCATGACGGCCCCGGTCATCGCCGTGCGCCACGCCGTGGTCGGCTACGACGGCCGACCGGTGCTGCGCGACGTGTCGCTGAGTGTCGCCCCCGGCGAGGTGGTGGCGATCCTGGGAGCCAACGGTTCCGGCAAGTCCACCCTGGTGCGGGCGATCCTGGGGCTCGCCGCGGTGTCCGGCGGCGGCATCGAGCTCTTCGGGGTGGCCCAGCGACGGTTCCGGCAGTGGCGGCGCATCGGCTACGTACCGCAGCGGATGGGTGCCGGCAGCGGCGTACCGGCGACCGCCGCCGAGGTCGTCGCGGCCGGCCGGCTGGCCCAACGGGGGCTGCTGCGCCGGCCGGGCCGCACCGACCGGGCCGGCATCGCCACGGCGTTGGCGGCGGTGGGACTGGCCGAGCGGGCGAACGACCCGGTCGCGACCCTCTCCGGCGGACAGCAGCAGCGCACCCTCATCGCCCGGGCCCTGGCCGGACATCCCGAACTGCTGGTCCTGGACG
>DASVVF010000854.1:0-6504 GCA_036386695.1 Catenuloplanes sp.
GCATCCAAATGGTCTGGGGGCACCCTGAGCGGGCCGCGCTGTTCTGGCTAGGCGACGGAGGCGGGTACGCGTGCAGCCTGGAGATCGAGCCAGACCCCGAACCGATCGGTTACGACTACGACGAGGCAGAGTCGCGACACAGTCGCCTCACGGCGGCTGCGGCACGGGAGATAGTTCGGGAGTACGTCCAATCAGGTCGGCGTTCGACTCGCGTGGATTGGATCGCTGACTGACCCCCGTACGGCGGCGCTGGGTGACGCGTTCACCAATCACGGCCATGCGCCCTGGGGGGGACGCCTACACCAACGGTTGACAGCAATCCGGGGCCCGCGAGTAGGTCGGCTATACGGCCGCGCTTGGAACTGCGACCGTACTGGATCGCGTAGGGTGATCTTGTGGCGTTGGGGCGTGCGTACATCGAGATCGTCGGGGACGTGAAGCGGTTCGCCCCCGATCTGCGTCGGGGGCTGCAAGCCGCCCTGAAGATCGCTTCGGTGACGACGGTCGCCGCGGCCGCGACCACGCAGCTCGTGGGCCTGGCGGGGGCGTTGTCCCTGGTAGGCGGTGCCGCTGTGGGTGTCCCGGCGGCCGTCGGCGTGTTTGTGGCGGCGGTCGGTGCGGCGCGGTTGGCCACCGCCGGGTTGGGGGCGGCGTTCCAGGCCGCGGCTTCCGGCGACGCGCAGGCGTTCGCGAAGGCGATCGAGGACCTGTCGCCGATGGCGCAGGAGTTGGCCCGCGAGGTGCAGAAGGTCTCCCCGGCGTTGCGGGGCATCCGACGCGATGCGCAGGAGGCTTTCGCCGGGCCGCTGCGGGGGCAGATCAGCGCGACGGCGTCGCTGCTGGCTGGGCCGCTGCGGTCGGGGTTGGCGGCGATCGCCAGGGAGTACGGGCTGGCGGCCCGGCGGGCGTTGGAGTTCGCGCGAGAGGGTGCCACCGTCACCGGACTGCGGTCGGTGTTGGACACGACCCGGGTGTCGGTGGGCAACCTGGCGACGGCGACCGGGCCGTTGTTGACCGGGTTCCGGGACATCGCCACGGTGGCCCTGCCGTTGCTCGAGCGGCTGTCGGTGGGTGCCGGTACCGCCGCGGCGGGGTTCGGTCGGTGGCTGTCGCAGGTGTCGGCGTCCGGCGCGGCCGCCGCCGCGCTGGAACGCGCGGCGACTCTGATGGGCCAGTTGGGGGAGATCGCCTCCAACGTCGGCGGCATCCTGGGTCGGGTCTTCGCCGCGGCTGAGCAGGCCACCGGCGGGGGGCTGCTCGGCGGCCTGGTCAAGGCCACCGGGCAGTTGGAGGCGTTCTTCGCCTCCGCTGAGGGCGGGGCGGCGCTGACCGGGGTGTTCACCGCGCTGGGCACCCTGGCCTCCGGCCTTGGGCCGGTGCTGTTGACGTTGCTCGGCATCGTCGGTAACAGTCTGGTGCCGGCTCTGCTGCCGATCGCTCAGGCGGTCGTCCCGGCGTTGCAGGCGTTGGCCGGCGGGCTGGGTCCGGCGATCGCCGCTCTGGCGCCGGCGTTGGGCCCGGTGTTCGCGGCCTTGTCGAGCGGGGTGCAGGCGCTGGCTCCGGCGCTCGGCCCGATTGCGCAGGTGATCGCGTCGATCGCCGTGGCGCTCGCGCCGCTGCTACCGGTGATCGGTCAGTTGGTCACCGTGCTGGTCGGCCCGCTGGCGCAGGCCCTGGCCGCGGTCGGTGGGCTGGTCGGTCCGCTGATCGCAGCGTTGGCCCCGGTGCTGGTGCAGATCGGCCAGACGCTGTCGGCGGTCCTTGCGCCGGTGGCGCAGCTGCTCGCGGAGCTGTTCACGCAGCTCGGCCCGCCCTTGGGGCAGATCGTCGCCGCGCTGGGTAGCGCCCTGGCCCCGGTCCTGAGCGCGCTGGGTCCGCTGATCGTGCAGGTCGTGAAGGCGCTGATGCCGATGATCCCGGCGATCGTGTCGCTGTTGCCGCCGGTCGTGGAGATCGTGGTGGCGTTGACGCCGCTGATCCAGCTCGCCGCGCAGCTCGCCGGGGTGCTGGTGGCGTTGGCCGCGCCGTTGATCAGGGTGGCGGCGTTGCTGGTCAGTTTCCTGGCGTCGAAGGCGATCGTGCCGCTGATCCGGGCGATAGCGGATGTGCTGACCTGGCTGCTGTCGCCGCTGCCCGCGGTGGCGGACTGGTTGGGACGGGTAGCGGGGTGGCTCAACAGCATCGACTGGGCCGGGGTCGGTGCGGCGATCGGTGGGGCGTTCTCGTCGGCCTGGTCGGCGGTGGTCGGGTTCTTCACCTCGGTCGGCACCTGGTTCGCCGAGCTGCTGGGCCGCATCGGTGAGTTCCTGGCGAGCCTGCCGCAGCGGTTGATGGCGGCGTTCTCCGCGGCGTTCACCCTGGCGCTGCAGGCGGTCGGCGCGGGCATCGGGCTGATCCTGTTCGCCGTCACCCAACTACCCGGCCTGATCCTGGCCCGACTCGCCCAGCTCCCGGCGCTGCTGAGCAATCTGATGCGGATGGGCTGGGACCTGGCCCGCGCGGCGTTCTTCACCGGCGCGAACGCGGTCGTGAGCTTCGCGGCGTCGCTGCCGTCGCGGATCGTCAACGCCCTGGCGCGGCTGGGGTCGCTGCTGTCGTCGGCGTTCGGCAACGCGGTCAACGCCGCCCGGTCGGCGGCGACGAACGGGCTGAACGCGTTGGTGTCGTGGATCAGTGGTGTGCCGGGCCGGATCGCCGGGCTGGCCGGCCGGTTCCTGTCCTCGGGGCGCGCCCTGATCGCGGGGTTCATGAACGGCCTGCGGCAGGTCGGCTCGCTGGGCGGGATCGCGGCGTCGATCACCGGGGCGATCAAGGGTTTCCTGAACAACGTGATCGGCCGGATCAACAGCGGCATCGCGCAGGTGGATGCGGTGCTGCCCGGGTCGCTGCCGCGGATCCCGTTCCTGGCCAACGGGGCGATCCTGCGCCGCCCGACGGTGTTCGTCGGCGGTGAGGCCGGCGACGAGGTTGTCATCCCGTTGACCCGGCCGCGGCGGGCCCGCGAGCTGGCGGAGCAGTCCGGGCTGATGGCGATGCTGGGCGGGCACACCGGGCAGGGTGGCGGGTCGCCGATCATGTTCGACCGTGGGGCGATCTCGGTGGTGTTCGAGGGTGTCATCCCGACCCGCGAGGAGGCCCTGGAGACCGGGCGGGCGGTCGGCGAGGGCGTGCAGCAGGTGCTCGCGCGCCGTCACGTGGCCATGACGGTGAGGACGATCTGATGGGCAACTACAACCCGGACCGGCCGTATGTGATCGGGATGCAGTGGGCGCCGCTGGTGGCTGACACGGTCCTGCTCGACACGTCCACCGAGGTCGGCTACACCTTCCAGGCCCCCGAGCACTACTCCGGCGGCGGGATGCGCCGGGTGCGGCTGCTGACCTCAACACCACCGCCGGGGCAGCCGGCCCGCAAGGAGCTGCTGGTCAACCTGTACGACGCCAACCGGGTGGCCGGCACCGGCCCGATCCGCAAGCTGGTCGTTCCGTGCACGCACGGCGAGGGGTCGACGAACGCCGGCGGCGGCGGTGGTGCCGCCTCGATACCGGATGCGTTGCAGAACCCGTCGGATCCGCGGCACATGTCGCTGACGGGTCCCAACGGCTTCTTCCGGCTGTGGTTCGGGGTGCTGGCCCCGCACGTGGTCGCGGCCCTGGACCGCCGGCGGATCCTCGACGTGAGCGTCCTCTACGCGATCTCCGGGCCGTTCGACGCCGCACCCGGGTCGGTGACGGTCGGGTTGGAGCGGCCGTCGACGGGTGTGAACTGGGTGATGGACGACACCCTGACCGGCCCGCCGGCGCAGACCTCGGGCGTGGTGCCGCGCCGGGCACGCCTCGGTGAGCTGAATCCGTGGTGGAGTCCGACGGCGCGGCCCACCACGACGTCGACGCGGCTGCCGTGGCGGCTGTACGGCCGGGACAACTCCGCCTTACCCACACTGGGCCTGGAGGCGCTGGTCGCGAACTCCGGTCTGATGAACGTCCGGGTGAGTACCAGCGCCGGGGTGGCTCCCGGCGCGGTGTTCCAGCTGCACTATGTGGCGTTGGAGGTCACGTACTGCGAGGAGAACCGCATCGGCGGGGGCGGCCTGGACATCTCCGGCGGGGCGGTACCGGTCGACGGGATCTCCGCGTACGACATCCCGATCGTGCAGCTGCGCCAGTTCGGCGACCCGGTGTACCTCGACAAGGCCGGCTCCTACGCCCTGACGGTCGGCCAGGCCCACGCCGGGCAGTTGTCGGTCGCCTCGCCGGTCCCGGTGCGCATCGACCGGCTCGGCACCATCGGGTCGTTCCCGTCGCATGAGGGAGTGGTGCTGCGTAAGACGCTGCGGGCCGGGTCCGTGCCGACGGTCGGGACGGTCGGGCAACTGCCGGCGATCGTGGCGTTCACCGGCGATGAGGTACCCGGGCGGGCGGAGAAGGGCTCCCACCCGTACCTCGCCCAGGCGATCGGCACGCTGAGCAATCGGTACGGCCCGGAGGCGAACGGGCAGTGGATCGCCGGTGAGGCCGGTGAGTTCGTGTGGGCCCGGTTCTACGCCCGGCACCTTCCCGGCACGAGGGCACCCCTGCGGCTGGTGCAGCTCGACCGCAACCAGCCCACCACCCAGCTCGCCCCCCGGGCGACCGTCAGCGTCGACGACTTCGACCGCCTGCCGGAGCTCAGCAACGGGTGGAAGCAGGTGACGCTGCGCCTGGAACCGCCTGTTGTCATCCCCACGCGGGGGGTGTGGACCCTGTGGGGGTTCGACTCGCCCGCACGTGACGACACCCCGTGGCAGATCCTCGGCGCGGACCAGAATCCGGTGTCGCTGAGCTCCAACCCGGCGAGCCTGGCCGGGTACGGCGGTGAGGAGGCCAACGCCCGCATCGACGGCAAGGACGACCTGTCGGCGGACTTCGCGCTGATGCTGGCCCGGGAGATGGACCCGGTCACCGGGTTGTCCGTCACCGCGGCGGTGCAGCCGCTGCGCACCGTCGACCCGCACTGCGACCGGCCGCCGCGCGCCATCGCGACCGGGCTGCACTACCACCGGCTGTCCTGGCAGGTCCTCGACACCGCGATGGTCGCCGGGTGGGGTTTCTACGAGGTGCAGCGCCGCGACGACACCATGCCCGCCGACGACTGGGAGACGATCGCCAAGGTTGTCGAGCCCAGGGTGAGCGCGGTCGACGACTACGAGGCGCGGGTCGGGGTCGCGTCGCGGTACCGGATCAGGGCGGTGCACCGCACCGGCATCGCCGGCCCGTGGTCGGCGCCGGTCACGGCGACGATTCCCGCCCCCGGCGTCACCGGCGTCGGGACCGGGGCGGGGGTGTTGCTGCTGACCAGCAACCACCACCCGGACGGGAACCTGGCCTACGTCATGACCTTCGACCGGCGCTCCGGTGAGGACTTCACGTTCCCGGAGGCCGGGCAGGTGGAGCTGCGGGCGATGTTCGACCGTGACTACCGCACGGCGTTTCGGCCGTTGGAACGCGCCGGGGTGGAGTTCACCCGCACCGTGCTGGTCAACGCGGCGGCGATCCCGCCGGCCACGATGGACAAGGGATTCGGTGACCTGCGGGATCTGGCGTGGGACACCGTGCCGTACGTGTGCGTGCGCGACGAGCTGCACAACCGGTGGCTGTCCACGCTGCTCGTGCCGTCCGGGTCCGTGCGCCGGCGCGGCACAGCGCAGCATCTGCACCTGGCGCAGCTGACGATCATCGAGGTCACCGACACCCCGGCACCGCTCGACGGCGGCCCGGCGGCGTGCGAAGGGCTGCGCACCGAGGGCGCCACCGAGGCGGTCACCGCGCAGCTGGCCATGCCGCCGGCCTTCGCGCCCCTGCTGATCGAGGACGTTTTCAACCGGGTGGTGACCGGCGGTTGGGGGAACACCCCGACGCCTGGGATGGCGTGGACGGTGCAGTACGGGCCGGCCGAGGACCTGGCGGTCAACGGCACCGCGGGAACGATCACCCTGGCCAGGTACGTCAACAGCAACCCGTACGCCGAAACCAACACGGCCGGGTGGACCGCTCACGGCGGCGCCGTCACCCGTTCGACGGCGCAGGCCCACCAGGGCGGCGCGTCGCTGCTGCTGACACCGTCCGGCTCAGCCGCCACCGCCCGTATCGAGTCGGACCTGGCCGGTGGGGTGGCCGCCCGGGTCCTCTGGCGGACCACGGCGTGGGTGCGTTGCCCGGTCGCGCGGCAGGTGGTGCCCTCCATCAACTGGTACAACGCCGCCGGTACGTACCTGTCCACGCTGAACGGGGCGCCGGTGGCGGTCCCGGCGAACACGTGGACCTTCGTCGGGCTCTCCGGATACTCCACCGACGCGGCCACCGCCTCCGCCACGGCGAACTTCGCCATGACGGGCAACCCGCCCGCTTCGCACCAGCTGTACATCGACGAAGCGCACATCGGCCCCGAACCGGCCGACAAGCGTCTCGTCACCGGCCCTGAACTGCGCGACGTGGACCTGCTGGCCCGCGTCCGCGTCGACACCAG
>DASVVF010000855.1:0-13378 GCA_036386695.1 Catenuloplanes sp.
ATGACGTCTCCGGCCACCTGCGGGTCGGTGCCAACGTGGTGACGTTGCGGCTGGCCGATGGTGGGCGCCGGGTCACCGCACTGGTCGACGACGGCGCCGACCTGAGCACCGACCTGTCCTGGACGGCCACCCGGGACGGCCGGCCGGTCGGGCTGCGGCTGCGCCGGGAGCAGTGGACCGACCCCCGGTACGTCTGTCTACGGCCGCGACCGCACCCCCTGCCCCGCGCCGCCTGGCTGGACCCGGCGGTGGCCGGCGACGGCACCGTTCTCGATCTGGTGCCCGACGCCCCGGCCGACAGTCCGCGGGCGCAGTGGCTGCGCTTCCCGGCGCCGGCCGGGGTGGTGGAGTTCATGGTCCCCACCCCACTGGACTTCACCGTCTTCATCTCCGGTACCCGGTTCGTCCCGGTCGACGGGCGGGTGATCCTGGCGCAGCCGCTGCGCGGGGGCACCATGGTGGCGCTGCGGTTCGCCGCGGCCGGCGGTCGCCACGGCGGCAGCCTGGTGGACGGCCCGGTGGAGGTGCGCCTGGCCCCCGTCTGGGCCGAGCTGGCACCCTGGGCCGACCTGGGGTTGCGCTCGCTGGCCGGTTCGGTGACCTATCGGCGCGGGGTGACCCTGCCGTCCACCGTGGATGATCCGCTGGATGGCCGGCGGGTGACCCTGGACCTGGGGGCGGTGCGGGGCACGGCGGAGGTGTTCGTCAACGGCAACCGGGCCGGGGTGGCGGTTTGGAGCCCGTACCGGGTGGAGCTCACCAGTCTGCTGCTGCCCGGCGTGAACGACCTCGAGGTGGTGGTCCGCGGCACGCTGGCCGGCTACCTCGACGACGTGTCGCCGACTCCGGCGATCGCCGCGGGTCAGACCCACACCGGCCTGTTCGGGCCGGTCCGGCTGCTGCACCACGACCGTTAGCGGAGGTCGCCGGGTTGTCCCGGCCGGGTACAGTCGGCGGCCCGGGGCTGGTGCCCCGATCGATACCACGCCTTGCTTTACCAAACTGAGATATGCATACTCGGTATCCATGGGGGAACGGGGGGTGTCGTTGACGCCGGTAGACGACGGCACCACCACGGCGTGTGACCCCCCGACGGATGCGGTCGTTCCCGGCCAACTGCCCCCGCCGGGCCAACTGGGCCGCGCGGGCATCGTCCGCTTCGTGCTCCTGCTCGGGCTGATCTCCGCGCTGATCACCTTCGCCATCGTCGCCAAGCTCGATCCCCGCCACCTGGTCGACCACCTGGAGGGCGGGCCGGTGCCGGTTCCGTTGCTGGCGATCGCCGGTGGTGCCGTGCTGATCTGCGCGTTCGTGCCCCGCATCGCGGTGGCCTTCGCCGGCGGCTCGCTGTTCGGGACTCTGGGCGGCGGGTGCTATGTGCTGGCCGCCGTCACCTGTGGGGCCGTGCTGGCCTTCGGCATCGGCCGGCTGCTCGGGCGCACCTTCGTCCGAACCCGGCTGCGGGGGCGGCTGGCCACCCTCGACGGCAAGCTGGTCGGGCGGGGGTTCACGGCGGTGGTGATCGCCCGGATGGTGCCGATCGCCCACTTCGGACTCTCGAACTACGCGTTCGGCACCACCTCGGTCGGACTACCCCGCTACACCGCCGGCACGCTGCTGGGCATCGCGCCGGCGACGGTGGCGTACGCCGCACTCGGCGACGCCGCGGCCCGGGGCGACGCCACCCACGCGGCGTTCGCGGGGGTGGCCGTCACGGTGCTGAGCGTGGGCGGCGTCATCGCCTCCGTGCTGCTCTGGCGCTGGCGGCGGCGCGCCGGCGCCACGCGGGCTCACCAGTAGGTGTTGAGCTCCGCGACGAGTCCGTTGGTCGCGCCGCCGTCCGGCTTCTGGTAGAAGTCCACCGCCACGTAGTTGGGCTTGGTGCGCGCCGCCGGACCACAGATCCGCTCCACCCGGTTGCGCAGTTTGGCGCCGTTGTCCACGACCGCGGCCGGCTCGGCCGGGATGTTGCGGTAGTGGTTCATCACGTGCAGCCGGCGGAAACCGGGCTCCCGGCGGGACAACGGCACCTCGGCCCACCGGGTGTAGCAGTTGATGTTCCCCCCGCCGTCCAGGGACCAGTAGTTCTCCACGGTCCAGTCCCGGTCGTGCATGACGCCGGCCGCTTCCCGGCCCGGACTCTGGGAGAAGATCAACAGCCGCTGGTTGCTGGCGATCAGCTCCGAGCGCCGGGGCCAGCCGTGCTGCCGGACACCCGTGCGGTCCGGGCGCAGCAGCAGTTCGTTGAGCCCGTTGACGGCACCCAGCGCCGCGCTGAGCTGCTGCACGCTCGTGTAGTCCTCGATGAAGACGGTGACCACGGCGGACCTGTCGGCCCGCAGGAATTCCACCACGTCCCGCAGTCCGGCGGCCAGCGTGCGTTCGTTGCCCCAGCAGGAGCCGTGACACATCCGCACGTCATTGCGGCTGTGGTGGGCGTCGATCTGCAGCCCGCGCACTCCGTGCCGCAACTGGTCGGCCAGCCGGAACGACTGGTTGGGGAAGCGCCACCCGAAGCCCTCGTCGCTGTTGGCCATGGCGTTGTGCGAGGTCAGGAAGGTCATCTGGTCGAGCCGGGGGTCGGCCGGCATCGGTCGGCGCGGCACCTGCAGGGCGCCGAGATACCACCGCGCGCCGACTCCGCCGTCCCCGCCGGTCACGACCGCCGCCCCCTGGGCGCCGGCCGCGGACAGGTACCGCGCGCCGGCCGGATCCGTGATCAGGAACTCGTCGTCGCCCAGACCCCGCACCTGCCATTCGACGTCGAGGTCGGCGCAGCGCCGCAGCACGACCGGGGTGGCCCCGGCGCCGGCGACGCGGCCCAGGCAGAACCCGGCGTCCATCGCGCTGACGATCCGGTACGAGCCGCCGGCCGGGATCAGCCGCCACTGCTGGGCGGTGGTCGCGTTGTAGGACCACTCCTGGATCCGGCGGCCGTCCTCGACCTTCCCACCGTCGATGTCGACCATCCACCCACCCCGGACACTCTGGATCGTCAGCGGTCCCGGGCCGGGCGGGTCATCGGCCGCCGCCGACGCCGACTGCGCCACCGACGCGACGAGCCCGCCCCCGGCCAGCAGCAGTGCTCCCAGCAACCCGCGCAGCGTGCGGCGCATGACTGTCCTCCCCACCTGAGCGCGCCGGCTCCGATGGCCGGCGCACGGCAGGTGGATCTTAGGGCCGCCGGAGCCCCCGGCAACACCCCCCGATCGAAGATTGCGGATCTCAGCCGCCGGCGATCCCCGGGGCCGGATGGAAGCGTGTCGCGTGGCAGGTGAACACGGCGTGGTCGGGGAACACCTTCTCGTCCCCGCCCGCGGTGACCACCCGCACGCCGCCGCCGTACAGCGCGTACCGCACATCGGTGAACTCGCTGGTCGACCCGTCCGGGTGGACGACGGTCAACTCGTCGGCGCGCAGCATGGCGCTCACCGACCCCGGGGGTTCGCGGCCACCGGCGCCGCCGAGGGTCTCGGGTCCGGCGCGACGTGCGCCGCGTGGGTCGGGTGCAGGAGACGCATGTGACTGCCCTTCGGAAACCGCATCAGGGACGGTAGCGGCGCGCCCCCGGCCCGGGCGCCCCACGCGGTGCGGGACGTCAGGCGGCCGTGGGCGCGCGGGTTATGGGCTCTGGTTGGCTCGACCGGGCTCTGGTCAGCTCGTCCGGTGGTACGGGCGGGTCCCGACGCGGGTTCACCGATCGCCCGCACGGTGGGCGGACGGCGCCGGGTCGCGGCCGTTCGGTCCGGCCGGACCACCCGAACGTGGGTGTCCGGCCGGCGGTTTCCGGCTTCCGGCGGGTCAGGGCCGGGCCGTGGCCAGGGCCTCCCGCACCCCGGCGGCGTCGCGGTCGGTGCCGTACACCGGGGTGTCGGGCTGTTGCCGCCAGCTGTCGTCGAGGCCGCCGGCGTCCACCGGGTCGAACCCCAGCTCGTCGACCAGCGCGAGGACGGTCTGCTTGGCCGGACCGTCGTCGCCGGCCACCGGCAACCCGATCCGTCCGGGCTCGCCCGGCCGGCGGCCAAGCTCCAGCAGGTGCTCGGCCTGGATGTTGTTGAACGCCTTGACCACGTGCGCACCCGCCAGGCGCTCGGCGGTCCAGCGGCTGGACGCCACCTTCCCCGCGGCGATCTCCTCCAGGTGGCCGTCACGCCCGGGATAGTAGTTGGTGGCGTCGACCACCAGCTTGCCCGCGAAGGCGTCCACCGGGAGGTCCGGCACGGCCTTCAGGGGTACGGCGACCACCACCACGTCGCCGGCGGCGACCGCCTCGTCGACCGTCGCGGCGGTGGCGCCGGTCTGCGCGGCCAGCCCGGTCAGCGACTGCGGCCCCCGGGAGTTGGCCACCATCACGTCGTGACCCAGCGACCGCAGCCGCCGGGTCAGGGTGCCGCCGATGTTTCCGGAACCGATGATGCCGATGCGCATGATTCCTCCAGGTTGTGCTGCCTCGGCCGGCGTGTCCGGCGAGGTGTCCTCACCGGCTGCCCAGCACCCGGGTGACCCTGACCTGGATGACCACGCGGTCGGGGTTCGGGCGGGGCGGACGGTAACGCAGGGCGTAGCGGCGTTCGGCGTCGGCGACACTGGCCGGGTCGTCGCGGACCACGGCGAGTCCCTCGATGGTGCTCCACCGCCGACCGTCCACCTGGCACAGCGCCACCGCCGCGCCGGCCGGTCCGGCGGCCGCGACGTGGCGGGCCTTGGCCGAGTGCCGCGACGTGATCACCCGCAGCGTCGCGCTGCCCTGGTCGAGGGTGGCGCCGACCGGAACGACGTGCGGTGTCCCGTCCGCCCGGATGGTGGTCAGCGTGCACAGGTGGCGTTCGGTCCAGAACCGGCCGACCTGGGCGTCGGTGACGTCGAGTCGGTGGGTGACCCGTGGTGCTGGTTCGCTCATCGTCCGTCCCCGACTGTGGCGGTTGGCGTCGGCGTTGACGATTCCATACCGGCCGGCCGGCGGCTGGCGGGTTCGTCAAGCCACCCGCGCGGGGGCCCTGTCGGCCGGCGCGGTCGTCGACGGAACTCCACCGGTCGGCGCGGCCGGGCGGCCGAAAGGGCAGGCCGCTCCTCACTTTCCGGCCGGGTACCACGCATCGATATTCATCTACCATTGACCGAGCGCACACGTTCCATCACGCTTGCACACCGCATGCAACAGAATAGGGGTGGGTCGTGCCCAGAAAATCGCTCGCGTCATCGCGGCGGCGCGTCATCGCGGCGTCCGCTTCGCTCGCCCTGCTGGCCTCCTTGCTGACCGCCGCGGCGCCCGCCACCGCCGCCGGGCGGACCGCCCCGGGCCCGCTGACCGCCGCGACGGCTCCGGCCCCGTTGGCGGCCGCCGCGCCACGGACCGTGACCTTCGACCGGTACTCGCTGATGATCGGCGGGAAGCGGACCTTCATCTGGTCCGGCGAATTCCACCCGTTCCGGCTGCCCAGCCCGGACCTGTGGCGCGACGTGCTGCAGAAGATGAAGGCGAGCGGCTACACCGGGGTCTCGATCTACTTCAACTGGGCCTACCACTCGCCGCGGCGCGGGGTCTACGACTTCACCGGCATCCGCGACATGGACAAGCTGCTCACCATCGCCGACGAGGTGGGCCTCTACGTGATCGCCCGCCCGGGGCCGTACATCAACGCCGAGGTGGACGCCGGCGGGTTTCCCGGCTGGCTGACCACACAGGCCGGCCGGGCCCGCACCGACGCCGCCGACTACCTGGCCGCCAGTGACGAGTGGCTCACCCGGATCAACGCGCTGATCGCCCGCCACCAGGTCACCAACGGCACCGGATCGGTGATCCTCTACCAGATCGAGAACGAGCTGGCGAACACCGCCACCACGCAACGCAACTACATGGCCCACCTGAGCGCCCGGGCCCGCGCCGACGGCATCACCGTGCCGGTCTTCCACAACGACAAGGGCCGCGAGGGCCGGTGGGTGCCGCCCAGCTCGACCGTGCCCGGCACCGTCCCGGGCCCGGTGGATCTGTACGCCTGGGACACCTACCCCGGCGGTGCCTGCCGGACCGACGGCACTCCGGGCAGCCCCAACACCGCCCCCGATTTCGGCATCTACGGCACCGGCGGGGCGACCGGCGGTTCCAGCGCGTCGCCGAACACCCCCGGCTTCACCGCGGAGTTCGGCGGCGGGTGGTTCGACTACTGGGGCAGCAACGGCACCTACCCGTGCACCGCGATCCGCAGCGGGTCCGGCTACGAGCGGGTGTTCTACGGCAACAACATCGCCAACCGGTTGACCATCCAGAACTTCTACATGACCTTCGGCGGGACGTCGTGGGGCCGCCTCCCGGCGCCGGTGGTGTACTCCTCGTACGACTACGGCGCCGCGATCAGCGAGGACCGGCAGATCCGGGCCAAGGGCCTGACCATGAAGCAGCTCGGTTATTTCGTGCAGAGCGTCGAGCCGCTCACCAAGGTGGACAAGGGTGCCGTGGTAACCCCGTCGTCCACCCGGGTCAAGATCTACCACAACGTCAACAACGACACGGGTACGCACTTCTACCACGCGATGCACAACCCGTCGAACGGCACGACCAACGACGCCTTCACCTTCCGGCTCAGCACCACCGACGGGGCGTACACCGTGCCGCAGGCCGGCACGCTGCGGCTCAACGGCCAGGACGCCAAGATCCTGGTGGCCGGCTACAGCTTCGGCGGGCAACGCCTGGTGTACTCCACTTCGGAGATCCTCACCCAGTTCCAGCACAGCGACCGCACCGTTCTCGCGCTGCACGGGCGCGAGGGGGAGACCGGTGAGACCGTGCTGCGCTACCCGTCGGCGCCGACCGTGACGGTGGCCGCCGGCGCCGCGGTGACCAGCACCTTCAACGCCGCCACCGGCGACCTGCGGCTCAACTACACCCACACCGGCCTGTCCCAGGTACGGATCACCGGCGGCGGCCGTACCCCGCTGCTGTTGCAGCTCAACAGCAACGGTGCCGCGGACTCGACCTGGCGGCACGACACCCCCGCCGGTCCGGTGCTGGTCCGCGGCCCGGCGCTGGTGCGCACCGCCGCCATCAGCGGCGGCACCCTGGCCCTGACCGGTGACCTCACGGCGGCCACGACGATGGAGGTCTGGGCCCCGCCGACGGTCACCGCGGTGACCTTCAACGGGGCGGCCGTGCCGACCCGCCTGTCCAGTGTGGGCAGTCTGACCAGCACCACGCCGCTGGCCGGGCCGGCCGCGGTCACCCTGCCGGCGCTGACCGGTTGGCGGTTCTCGGCGGAGTCGCCGGAGAAGGCCCCCGGCTTCGCCGACTCGACCTGGGTGCCTGCCAACCGGACCACCACCAACAGCACCACCCGGCCGCCCGCCGGCCAGCCGGTGCTGACCGCCGACGACTACGGCTTCCACTACGGCGACGTGTGGTACCGCGGCCGGTTCAGCGGCACCGCCCCCGCCACGGTCCGCCTCGACTACGGCGGTGGTGGCGCCGGCATGGTCCAGGCCTGGCTGGACGGGACGTACCTGGGCCAGCACGTGCTGCCCAACGCGGTGGCGGCCCCGACCACCCGGGGCACGGCGACGTTCACCGTCCCCAGCGCGTTGCGGGTCGGCGGCAACCACGTGCTCTCGGTGATGGTCCGCAACAACGGCCACAACCAGGACGGCGGGGTCAACGACGCGCACAAGGAGGGCCGAGGGCTGATCTCCGCGTCGTACGCCAACGCCGCCGGCGGGGCGGTGTCGCTGGCCACCACCTGGCGGATCCAGGGCAGCGCCGGCGGCGAGACCCTGGCCGACCCGGCGCGCGGGCCGCTGAACACCGGCGGCCTGTACGGCGAGCGCAACCGTTGGCACCTGCCCGGCTTCCCGGACACCTCGTGGGCGGCCCGGGCGGTGCCGGACATCAGCGGTGCTCCGGCCGGCACCTCCTGGTACCGCACCTCGTTCGCCCTGAACGTGCCGGTCGGGCACGACGCGTCGCTGGGGCTGACCATCGGTGACCCGGCGGTGCCCCGCTCGGGTGGCGACTACCGGGCGCTGATCTACGTCAACGGCTGGAACGTCGGGCAGTACATCGCGAACGTGGGACCCCAGCACACCTTCGTGCTGCCCACCGGGGTGCTCAACCCGCGCGGCGGCAACACCGTCGCGGTGGCGGTGACCAGCAACGGCGGCAGCGGCAACGGCCTGGAGCGGGTGGCGCTGACCAACCTGGCCACCGTCCGCGGTGGGGTGCCGGTGGCGCTCAACGTCGCCCCCGGCTACTCCGGCTGAGGTAATGGGAGTGGCGGGTGGCCGCGACGATCGTGACCACCCGCCGGCTCACCGCCGGTGCGGACCTACCGCAGGAACCCGGTGATCGGGGTGATGCCGAGCTCGCGGAGCCCGTCCACCACGAGGTCGGTCATCCGCTGCGCGCCGTACGTGGAGAAGTGGGTGTTGTCCTCGACCCCGTCGACGGCCCGGCGCAGGAAGATCTCCGCCGACGCGGCTTCGCCCAGGCCCTCCACGAGCTGCTTGCTCTTGGTGGTCAGGTCGATCAGCGGCACGTTCTCGGCCGCGGCCACCTTGAGCATCTCGGCGTGCAGGTTCGTGCCGACGCCGTTGTAGGTGTGGATGGAGGCCGCGTCCAGGCGCCCGGGGGCCGCGAAGTGGCGGCGGACCGGCGGGGTCACCAGGATGGGGACGGCGCGCATGTCCTGGACCCGGCCGATCAGCGTGGTGAGGCTGGAGTTGAACTCGGCGGCGGTGGCCTTCTTGTCGTTGTGCCCGAACTGGATCAGCACGTGGTCGCCTTGGCGCAGCAGCGGCTCCATCCGCAGGAACAGCGCCGAGCCGCGCAGGAAGCTGGCGGAGCTCTCACCCGAGTCGGCGTAGTTCGCCACCGACAGCCCCCGCCGCAGGCGTTCGGGCAGCATCTGTCCCCACGCCGCGTACGGCGCGGCGGGCTGGTCGCAGACGGTGGAGTCGCCGGCGAGGTAGAGCACCGGGTGCCGCACCGGGGCGACGCCGATGGCCGCCAGCCGCGGGGCGGTGCCGACGAAGTAGAGGTCCAGGCCCGGTGTTCCGGGGCCGCCCTGGCCGGTCGGTTGGCCCTCCGGATCGCGGACGTTGACGGTGAAGGTGTGCCGTGAGGTCTGCCCGGCCGCGGTGTTCACCGTGGCGAGCATGCTGCGCCGCGCTTCGGCCTGCACCGCGGTGCTGCCGGCGGTCCGGCTGTCGCCGAGCACGACGGTGACGTCGTAGTGGCCGGGGGGGAGCGCGTAGTGGCAGTAGATCGGAGCGGTGCCGGTGCACTGGGCGCGCAGCGCGGGGTCGGGGGTGGGCCCGTCGACCGGCGGGTTGGCGTCCGCGCCGAACACCCGCACGGTGTAGAAGCTGGCCCAGGTGGCGGTGGGCAGGCCGGTGACGGTGATCCGCAGGTAGCGGGCCCGGGCGGTGAAGGGATCGGTGCGGGTCTGGGTGGCCCCGGTGTCCGTGGTGCGGTCGGCGGCCATGGTCCAGGTGCTGCCGTCAAGGGATGTCTGCACGTGGTACCGGTAGTTGCGGGCGAACTCCCACCGGACCTCGGTGCCGGTCAGGTCGGTGGCGGCGCCCAGGTCCACCTGCCACCAGTGGCCGACGGCGCCGTTGGCGGCGCACCACCGGGTGGTGTCGTTGCCGTCGTTGCCCAGGGCGGCTGCCCGCCCGCTCTGGGCGCTGGCCGTGGTGGCGGGTTTACCCTGGGCGAGGTCGGTGCCGGCGCGGGCCACCGCCGGTGTCACGACGATGGGGGCGACGAGCGCGGCGGCCGCCATGAGAACGGCGAGCAGCACACCTCGCCATCTGCGTAGTTCGATGGACATGGGGCGCCTCCGCGGCTTTTAGGCAGTGACAAGCGTCAACACGTATTGATGGGATGTTAACCGGGTAGTCAGGCAGGTACAACGGTCGATGTTCCGCTCCGACCTGCGGTGAACGCGCCGCCAGGACGCTCCGGGCATCGATTACCGTGCTTGTCTTATCCGGTTAAGTTGCCTATGCTCAGCGCAACGCCGCAGGGAGCCGGGTGTTAGCAAAAGGGGCCGCACGCAGGCCCCTTGCATGTCTCTGTCCCGGTCAGGGCAACTCTCTGAGGTAGGTTATGAAAAGTCGTCTTCTCGCCATCGGCGCCGTGCTTATCGCCCTGGTGGCTTCCGTCCTCATCGCCGTGCAACCCGCCCACGCGGCTGTCGGCTTCACGGTCAGCGGCGGGCGTCTGCTCGACGCCAACGGCAACAACTTCGTGATGCGCGGCGTGAGCCACGCCCACGTGTGGTTCCCCAGCCAGACCAGTTCGTTCGCCAACATCGCATCGTTGGGCGCCAACTCCGTACGGGTGGCGCTGAGCAGCGGCAAGCAGTGGACCAAGAACGAGGCCGCCGACGTCGCCAACGTGGTGAGCCTGTGCAAGCAGCACCGGCTGATCTGCGTGCTGGAGGTGCACGACACCACCGGCTACGGCGAGGCCGGGGCGGCCGCGTCGCTCGCCGAGGCCGTCGACTACTGGCTCAGCATCCGCAGCGCGCTGGTGGGCCAGGAGAACTACGTCATCATCAACATCGGCAACGAGCCGCACGGCAACACCGGCTTCGCCAACTGGACCGCCGACACGTCCAACGCGATCACCCGGCTGCGCGCCGCCGGCCTGCAGCACACGCTGATGGTCGACGCGCCGAACTGGGGTCAGGACTGGACCTTCACCATGCGGGACAACGCGGCGCGGGTCTTCGCCAGTGACCCAGCCCGCAACACCGTCTTCTCGGTGCACATGTACGGCGTCTTCGACACCGCGGCGGAGATCACCGACTACCTGGGCCGGTTCCGCGCCGCGGGCCTGCCGATCGTGGTCGGGGAGTTCGGCCACAACCACTCCGACGGTAACCCCGACGAGGACACCATCATGTCGTACACCCAGGCCAACGGCATCGGGTGGCTCGGCTGGTCGTGGAGCGGCAACGGGGGTGGCGTCGAATACCTGGACATGGTGACCGGCTTCAACGTCAACAGCCTGACGTCCTGGGGTCAGCGGATCTTCAACGGCGCGAACGGCATCCGGCAGACCTCGCGGATCGCCAGCGTCTACCCGCCGGTCGGCCCGACCAGCCCAGGCCCGAGCAGCCCGGGGCCGAGCAGCCCGGGGCCGAGCAGCCCGCCGCCGATCGGCGGCTCCCGCACCTGCACCGCCAGCTACACCGTCGTCGGCCACTGGCAGGGCGGCTTCCAGGGTGAACTCAAGATCACCGCGGGCGCCGCGCCGATCACCGGGTGGACCGTTGCCTGGACATTTGCCGCCGGCGAGCGCGTGAGCCAGTCCTGGAACGCCGCCGTCACCTCCAGTGGCGCGGGAGTCTCGGCGTCGAACGTCGGCCACAACGGGGCCATCCCGGCCGGCGGGAGCACGAGCTTCGGCTTCATCGGCTCCCGGACCGGCACCACCAACAGTGCACCGACCGTCATCTGCACGGCACGCTGAGTCAATGACCCCAGCATCGGCGGCCGGGTACGCGGGGGCGTACCCGGCCGCCGGGCCGCGGTGCGTGGTGCTGGGCATCGGTCGCCGCTGGGCCACCGCGACCCGGCCGCGGCCGCCCCGGATCAGCCGGCGACCCGGTCGACGCCCGCGTTGAGCGTCGTCCCCCGCCCTCCTGCTGCCCGTCCGCTACCGCCGCTCGTCCTCCTCGGCGTCGGCGAGCCGGTCCTCGCCGCGCCGGCGCAGCATCTTCAGGCCGGGGATGCCGGCCACCGCCAGCTTCAGGTCGCGGGTGACCTCCAGCAGGTCGTGGATGTCCGGTCCCACCTTGTCTAGCGTCCCGAGGATCGGCATGACGTTCATGACCAGGTGCTCGCGCAGCCTGGGCAGCTCGTCGATCAGCCGGATCGCGGCTGTCACCTCCTCGGGGGAGAGCTGCTGGATGAACCGCTCGGCCATCGGCGCCGCCCGGCGCAGCGTCGGCTCGAACGACGCGAGCAACTCGTCGGCGGTGCCGGCGGTGACCGCCGTACGGGTGATCACTCCGGCGGCGCTCTCGGTGACCAGTTCGGCCTCGGCGATGACCGCCGCCGCGCCGGCCGCCGTCCGGGTGGCCTCCTCGACCGCCAGCGTGGCGGCCGCGCTCAGCGCGCGCAGCTGAAGCATCGCCTCGTCGGCGTCGTCGACCACCGCCGTGGTCCGGTCCAGCAGGTCCTCGGCCCGGTCGAGGAGGATCGTCAGCCGGGTCACCAGCAGCTCGGTGGCACCGAGGACCCGGAAGACCCGCAACGGAACGGTCGCCACCGCCGCAACCGATTCGATCGCCTGCCCCACCAGCGACCTGGTCAGGGCCAACGCGGCGGTGGGTCGGGGCAGGGTCAGGTCGGGCCACGGGAGGAATGCCATGCCGTCATTGTGCAAGGCGGCACCGCACACCGCAGGGCGGCCGCGCCGGACCCGGACCGCGTCCCCCCACAACCGGCGGCGACTTTTCGTAATCTCCACATTGCGGAGAGTCACCTACCGGTACGTCGTGATCCGTCGCGCGGTTCAATCTGTAGTTCTTCCCTCTCAATCGGGTTCCAGCAAGCGAACCGGGGGGTCGGCGAGGCAATATGCATAGGTGCTTCGTTCTCGATCCTTCGTCCTGGTCCTGGCCATGGTGGTCAGTCTGATCGGTGTCGGTCTGATCGGGTGGGGCCTGCTCGACCGCGGCGCGGCGGCCGGGCGCGCCCTGCTCCCGGCCGGGGCGCCGGCCGGCCAGCGGGGGGCCGCCGACCCCGCCCAGGAGGCCCGCGTGCAGCGTGAGCGGTTGGAGCAGCAGCGCAAGGAGCGGGAGCGCACACTCACCGCCGCCCTCGACGCGTACGCGGCGAAGGCGCCCGACTTCGCGCTGGCCGTGGTGGACCACAAGAACGGCTGGACGTACGCCTACCGGGGCACCCGGTCGTTCGAGGAAGCCAGCATCGTCAAGGTCGACATTCTCGCCGCCCTGCTGCTGCAGGCCCAGGACAAGGACCGGACGTTGACCGCCGTTGAGCGGTCGCTGGCCCGCAACATGATCCGGGTCAGCGACAACGTGGCCGCCCAGAAGCTGTACGAGGCCATCGGCGAGGAGCGCGGGCTGGCGGCCGCCAACAAGCGCTTCGGTCTGACGAAGACCGTCCCCAACGAGCTCTGCGGGCTGACCCGGACCACCGCCCAGGACCAGGCGAAGCTCCTCACGTCGATCTTCAACGAGAAGGGTCCGCTGTCCAAGGAGTCGCGGGCGTTCCTGCGCGAACTGATGGGTTCGATCGCGGCCGACCAGCGGTGGGGGATCACCGCGGCGGCCAAGGAGGCCGAGCGCACCGTCCTGAAGAACGGCTGGCTGGACCGGGACACCGAGCAGGGCCGCTACATCGTCAACAGCAT